>NZ_JBQEKA010000017.1:0-46842 GCF_052103615.1 Kerstersia sp.
CACTAGGAAAACTCCAGGCATGCGCACGGAGTGCCCGCAAACCGCGGAAGAAAAAATATACTGTACGAAATTACAGCACTCTGAGCGGGGCGCAACATCTTCGCACCAGCCGCTGGCTGTTCTTGCCGCCCATGCAAGCGCTCCATACAACCGCTCCATGCAACCGCTATCACCCTGCCCCAAAACCTACGGGCAAAGAGGCCGCCATGATCAAGCCGCTGCCGTCAGTCAAACCTCGCCGCGCCCGGCAAAGGGTATCGCCTGCCGCCCATCGCCGCCATTTGTCCGCAAGTTCTTGCATACGCAGCCGTGATGACCTCTCGTTTACCCGCCGGGATGCCAGCGGCCGCCTGGTCAACTGGATGGTGCCGCAACGTGCCGGGGAATGGCATGTGCACTATGGCATAGGGGAAAGCTGGTTCGACGAGGTCGTGCAACTGGCGCGCCATGACCCGGAGGAAGCCTACACAGCGTTGCGCATGGCTGGGCCTTTGTTGCTGCCTTATATGAATGTTGGCCACGCGGAAGGTTTCTTCAACCGCATGGCGCAGTGGGCAGTAGGCGGCATACTGGCCGCCGATGGTCAGCTTGCCCTGCCCTTCGAACTGCCCTCACTGGGCGAAGCCGCGCACCCCGGGATGGCGTTTTATCGTCAGCCGCCGCCAGATCCGAGCATCGGATAGCACGCCTGGCACTTCCGCTTGCCGGGCTGGCCTAGCTGTTTTTATCGGTGGTCGCGCTTGCGACTGCCGCAACCAGGCCGTCCACAATCCCGGCCAGTGATCCCGCCCATTCCGGCAACGGTTCTTTCGAGCGCCGCAATACCAGTTGCGCCAGCTTGCGCTGCGCTTCACTGGCGCTGTCGTAATGATCCAGCAGATCATCTTGCTCAGGCGTCAACGGGAACCGGCTGCTGGCGCTGGCTTCCTCATGCTTCACGCCGTGCAGCAGCCAGCGGATCGGGACCCGGTACAACTCCGCCAGACGAGGAATGAAAGTGGATGTCGGCTGTTCGCCAGTTTCCAGCGCAGACAGCGTGGATTGCGCCATGCCGGCCCGGTCGGCTGCCTGCTTTTGCGAATAGCCCGCTTCCAGCCTGGCGTCGCGCAGGCGTTGTCCAAACTTGGTCATATCGGAATCCTGATCGAAATTTCCGAAATCATTGATATCGGGATTCTGATAGGAACAAAAGCCGCAATGGCGATTGGATGATAATCATTATTCCGATAGCATGGGGAACGCAATTCAGTTAGAAACCGTTCCGGGCCACCATGTCATCCACTTCTTCTCTGGCGATGTCTGCCGCTCCCCTGTTCAAATCCCTTGCGGCGCTGACAACCGCCGCGCTGCTCGGCGCGCCGCCACAGGCACGGGCGCAAGCCGCCGCACCCGGCCACGCCGGTGATACGGGCTTGAGCTCGCCCGCCACTCCTGCCCCGGCGCCAGGCAGCAGGACACCTGCTGGCGCATCCGCCCGCTCAACAGACTCTGGCGTGACGGAACTGGACAGCGTCACGGTCGAAGGTCTCTATGAAAAGCGGCAAACAACCGGGCAATCGGTGATTTCCGCAAAAGACATACGCAAGATGCCAGTGACCAATGACCTGGCTGAAATCATCCGCAAGCAACCCGGCGCGGCGCTGACCACGGCCTCAACCTCGGGCCAATACGGCAACAAGCGGCAGATCTCCTTGCGCGGCATGGGCCCCGAAAACACGCTGATCCTGATAGATGGCCGCCCGGTGCTGAGCCGTAATGCCGTGCGCATGGGCTGGCGCGGCGACCGCAATACCCGGGGCGATACGAACTGGGTGCCGGCGGAAATGGTCGAATCCATCCGCGTCGTGCGCGGGCCGGCCGCCGCGATTTATGGCAACGGCGCCGCAGGCGGTGTCGTGAACATCATCACCAAGAAAGCAGGCGACGCCTGGAATACCTCGCTTTCCACCACGCAAACGCGGCCTCAGGATGGCAAGGAAGGCAATGGGCAACGCTACAACCTGAGCCTGATGGGGCCGCTCTCAGAGACGGTATCGCTACGCCTTTACGGCAACTACAACCGCATCGAGGAAGACGCCTGGGATATCAATCGCGACCATGAAGGCGACCGCAGCGAATTGCTCAGCGGTTCACATTGCGATGTCTATGGCAATCATTGCCGCACCGGCTATTACTCCTACGTCAAAACCTTTACCGCTGGCCGGGAAGGCCTGGTCAACAAGGATGGCGATATTCTCTTGAGCTGGCGCCCTTCCCCGCAGCAGACGCTCTCCGCCGGTTTTACCTATGGCCGCCAGGATAATCTGTACTCCGGGGAGTCGGCCTACAACAATATTCAGAACGGCCAGATTGTCATCGACGGCTTCAAGGACCCGCGTTATTCCCAGTATGGCGGCAAGCAAGTCTATTACATGGGCACGGATGTGTCCGAACTACTGGGCAAAACCACCAACAGCACGACGCGCAAGGCCTATTCGCTGAGCCACGATATGCATTGGGATCGCGCCAGCCTGCGCAGTTTCATCCAGCTGGAAGACACCGGCATCGACCGGCTGGTCGAAGGACTGGCTGGCGGCGGCGCCGGTTCACTGCTATCCAGCACGACCAGCATCAGCCAGAAAGCGCTCAGCTCGCATACCCGGAGCAGCCTGCGCAGCACGACGCTGAAAAGCGAGTGGTCCAGGCCTTTCGCTTTGCTGGGCATGGGGCACTTTCTGACGGCAGGCATTGAATACCAGCACAGCCGTCTCAGCGACCCGGAATCCATGTCGCAAAGCCTGCAGAGTCTTAAATTCAGTTTCAATGTGCCTGGCTTCGATCCTGATAAGGCCCGCAGCCCGCATAGTTCAGCATCCATCTGGTCCGTTTTTGTCTCCGACGAAATCGAACCCTGGGCAGGCGCCTTGCTCACCCCGGCAGTGCGCTATGACCATCACAGCCTGATCGAAAGCGCCATCAGCCCGTCACTTAATTTGCAGCAGGAAATCGGCGGCGGTTTTACCTTGCATACGGGGGTCGGCCAGACTTACAAGGCCCCCAATCTGTACCAAATGAATCCCGATTACCTGCTCTACAGCAATGGCAATGGCTGCTTCCATCTGCAACGGCGCTCTTACGCCGGCCAGGAGCAAGTTTACCGCTCGCCCTGCTTCCTGCAGGGCAATGACAAACTCAAGCCGGAAGCCAGTATCAACATGGAGCTTGGCCTGGAATACCAGGGCGAACGCCTGGCCGGCACACTGACCTATTTCCGTAATGACTACCGCAACCGCATTGAGGCCGGCACCAATCGGCGCCACTCCGAAAATACCTACACCCCGGATGGCCTGCTCGATACGCTCAGCATAGATATCTACCGCTGGGTCAATGTCCGCAAGACCTTGCTGGAAGGCCTGGAAGGCTCCTTGCAATGGGATATCACGGATAGCCTGCAATGGAACAATGCATTCAGCTACATGCATCGCTTCGAAACCTTCGATAAGGACTTGAGCAATGCCTACTACACCGCAGCGATAGAAAACACCGCCAATGAAGCCCGCGTCTCGGACCTGATTGCTGTCTTGCCCAAATACACCCTGGTCAGCAATCTGAGCTGGCAAGCCACGCCCGCGCTGATGCTGTCCGTGACAGGCAGCTTCTATGGCAAACAGAAGCCGGCGCAGCTCAATGAACATAATGTCGCAGAAGGCTTCTTCGCCAGAGACCTGGGCCGGGACGACCGCGGGGCGTACATGATTCTGGATATCGCAGCCTCTTATGACTGGAACCGCTACATGACGATTTCCGCCGGCATCAAGAATCTGCAAGATCGCCGCCTGTACCGCCTGGGCAATGCCAACAGCTATAACCTTGCGTCAGTGCGCGGCGCCGGGGCCAATACCTATAACGAACCGGGCCGGGCTTTCTATCTGGGTGTGAACGCGCAGTTCTGAAGCATGGCCCTGCCACGCGCCAAGACGGTGCCGAATGCGCACGGAATCCGTGCCGCATTGCCGCATCCTGGTGCCTGGCGGGGAATTTGCTGCGGCCGCGCCGGAATGTGCCGGATTGCGCCGAATCACGTCATACCCCGCCCGGCGCACTGCTTTATGATGACAGGCATGTCGCGCCCGGAATCTGCCACCATGCCTGCCCAGCCAGACCTGTCACCCATCAAAACACGCCTGCTCGCCCGCCGGGCCGCCGCGATTGCCTCTTACCGCGAACACCGCCGCCCCGACGACCTCTTGCATGAATTGCGGCTGATTGTGGACCAGGCGTTGCGGGCGTTGGCGAAGGTCTGCCCTTTGCCTGCCGACGCAACCCTGGCCGCCGTCGGCGGCTACGGGCGTGGCGAACTCTACCCATTTTCGGATGTGGACCTCTTGCTGCTATTGCCCCAGGCAGCCGGCGCGGAAGATGAAGAAAAGCTCGCGCATTGGGTGGCCGCGCTGTGGGATATCGGCCTGGAGCCCGGCCATAGCGTGCGTACGGTCGAGGAGTGCTGTAAAGAAGCCGCCAGCGACATCACGATTGAAACGTCGATGCTGGAATCCCGCTTCCTGCTGGGCAGCCGCACGCTGATGCGCCGCTTTGAAGAAGCGATTCAGCGGCAACTGGATCCAGGCCGTTTTTTCCAGGACAAACAGCTGGAAATGGAGCAGCGCCACAGCCGCTATCAGGACACGCCTTATGCCCTGGAACCCAACTGCAAGGAATCCCCTGGCGGCTTGCGTGATCTGCAAGTGATTCTCTGGATGGCCAAGGCTGGCGGCTTTGGCGACAACTGGCGCGCCATTGCCCGCAATGGCCTGCTGACCGACACAGAGGCCCGCGATTTGCGGCGTGCGGAACTGGCCTTCAAGGAACTGCGCATAGAACTGCACCTGATCGCCGGGCGCCGGGAAGACCGCGTACTGTTCGATTACCAGGCCAAGCTGGCAGAAGCCTATGGCATTGGCCCCAATGGCATGCGTCGTGCCAGCGAAGTGCTGATGCAACGTTATTACTGGGCCGCGCGCCTGGTCACACAGCTCAACACCATCCTGGTGCTGAATATCGAACAGCGCCTCTTTCCGCCGGCCAGCCAGGTTTCCATTCCGATAGACGAAGACTTCAGTAATGAGAACGGGCGCCTGGCGATGCGCCGCCACGACGCTTTCGAACGCAAGCCAGCCCTGCTGCTGCGCGCTTTCCTCTGCCTGCAGCAGCACCCCGAGCTCAATGGCATGACAGCAGCCACGCTGCGGGCAATCTGGCACAACCGTGACCGCATAGACGCGCAGTACCGGCGCAATCCGGTTAACCGCCGCCTGTTCCTGCAGATTCTGCAACAGCCCCGCGGCATCGTGCATGCGCTGCGCGCCATGACCATGCTGAATATCCTGCCGCGCTACTTGCCGGTATTCCGCCGCATCGTCGGGCAAATGCAGCATGATCTTTTCCACGTTTATACCGTTGACCAGCACACCCTGGCCGTGATCCGCTATGTCAGGCGTTTCACCATGGCCGAGCATGCCCAGGAATATCCGCTGGCCAGCCAGTTGATCGCCACGCTGGACCGGCACTGGCTGCTATATGTCGCGGCCCTGTTTCATGACATCGCCAAAGGGCGCGGGGGGGATCACTCCGAACTGGGCGCTCGCGATGTCCGGCGTTTCGCCATCGATCATGGCCTGGAATCCGAGGATGTGGATCTGGTGGAATTTCTGGTCAAGCAGCACTTGCTGATGTCCACCGTTGCACAGAAACGCGACCTTTCCGACCCGGACGTCATCCGTGACTTCGCCCAGCAAGTCGGCTCCGTCCGGCGTCTCAAGGCGCTCTATCTGCTGACGGTTGCCGATATCCGCGGCACCAGCCCGAAAGTCTGGAACGCATGGAAAGGCAAGTTGCTGGAAGACCTCTATTACCGTACGCGCGAAGCCTTGGGCGGCAAGGATCCTGGCGACCTGGACGCCGCCCTGGCGCGCCGGCGCCAGACCGCCATCAGCATGACACAGGCAGCCGGGCTGGCCGATGCCTCCCGCGAAAACTTCTGGCGCCAGCTGGATGTCGCCTATTTCCTGCGCCACGATGCCGATGAAATTGCCTGGCACGCCATTCAGCTGCACAACCATGTGACACAGACGCACAGCATTGTGCGAGCACGCCCGGCAACGGGTGATGAAGGTCTGCAAATTCTTGTTTACACCCCAGACAGCAATGACCTGTTCATGACCTTGTGCGCCTATTTCGATGCCAGCAACTTCAGTATTCAGGATGCGCGCATTCACACCACACGCCAAGGCTGGGCCCTGGACAGTTTCATCGTGCTGTCCGCCTTCCCGGAGCATGACCTGCAGGCCCAGGCCAAACATGTGGAAAAGGAACTCTCGGCCTGGCTCTCGCGCCGGCGTCACGAAGACCTGGCCGCGCCCTCATGTTCCCTGCATGGCAGCCTGCGGCAATCACGCCGCTCACAGGCGTTTCCGCTGCGGCCCCATATCGAGTTGCAGCCGGATGAACGCAGTCAATCCTGGCGCTTGAGCCTAGTGGCGGCAGACCGCCCCGGCCTGCTGCATGACTTGGCGCAGGTGTTCAGCCGCCATGAAATCAATCTGCAAACCGCGAAAATCATGACGCTGGGGGAACGTGTGGAAGATATCTTTGTCATTGACGGTGCGGCGCTGGAAAGCCCGCGCAGCCAGATGCGCTTCGAACGTGATTTGCTGGATATGCTGGGCGGCCGCCCACATACTCCGTCACAGGAAACCGCGCTGCATCAGCCTGACACACGTTAAGCTGCATCCTTGATCCGCTGTCTGGCCTGCCACCGTCTTGTGACTGGCGCCTATCCACCCAACTTTCGTGAACTATGAAACTCTCCTCGCGCTGCCTTCTGCTTCTTGTGGCCTTGTTATCGTTTGCCGCGATCGGCGCCGCGCTGATCGCGCAATACCTGTTCGATCTGCAGCCTTGCGCCTGGTGCTCCATGCAGCGCCTGATTTACCTGGTAGTGGGTGTCTTTGCCCTGATCGGCGCCGGCATGCCCGGCCAGGGCGCGGGGCGCCGTCTGGCCGCCACGGCCGCCGCGCTGCTCAGCATTGCCGGCATCGTGGCAGCCTGGTATCAGCACAGCGTGGCGGCGCAAATGTTTTCCTGCGACCGCACCTTTGCCGACCGCCTGATGATTGAATCTGGGCTGGAAGAAGGCGCCAGCTGGTTGTTCGGCATTTATGCCAGCTGCATGGATGCGACCGCCTATATCTTCGGTATCGAGTTCTCGCTCTGGAGCTTGGGCCTGTATATTGTGCTGGCGCTCGCGCTGCTCTGGGCCATTTTCAAGCGAAATTGATCAGGCCTTGAGCGGAATCTGCAAACCCAGCTTCAGGCAGCCTAGCGCCACCGATGTCCGGAAACGCCGCACGTTTTCATCCCCATCGAACAGACGGCTGCTAATCGCCTCATAATCCGCCATGGTTGCCGCCGTCAGCACCAGCAGATAATCCGCTTCCCCCGTGATGCTGTAACACTGCTGCACCGCCGGTTCCGCCTGGATCCGGCGGCGCAGGCCGGCAGTGCGCGAGGGCTGCTCATCATGGACATGAACCTCGACCATGATAGTCAGCGGCCGCCCGAGCAGGCTGGCATTCAAGACTGCCGTTTCCGACAGGATCATGCCGCTTTCACGCAAACGCTTGATGCGCCGCTGCACCGCCGGTGCAGACAAATTCACGGCCTGGGCGATTTCACGCTGCGCGGTCGTATTGTCGCGCTGCAAAATATCCAGAATGGCAAGATCGAAGCTGTCCAGAACGGGGCTGGCGCTTGCCTTGGCAGCCGTGTTCAAGGCGTCTTGCCGCGCCGCCGCGGAAGCGCGCGCAGAACCATTGCGTATAGTGGCCATAATCGAGTGAAAGTTGCGTTATGCAGCCGTAATAAGAGCCGATATTTCCATTATGACGCAATAAAATTGCATCATGTCTTCATCCCGTTATTCTGCCCTATTCCCCTTGCTGGCTATTCTGGGCTCTGTCGCCTGTCTGGGCATAGGCACCTCATTGGCCAAGCGTACCCTGTTTCCGCTGATAGGCGCCCAGGGAACTACCGCCATCCGCGTGGGTTTTGCCGCGATGCTGCTGCTTTTGTTCTGGCGCCCTTGGCGCTGGAAACTGAACCGCCATGATACCCGGGCCATTGTGTTGTACGGCGTAGCGCTGGGCGCCATGAATCTGTGCTTTTACCTGGCCCTGCGCAGCATTCCATTCGGCATTGCCGTCGCCATTGAATTTGCCGGCCCGCTGACTATTGCCCTGCTGGCCTCACGGCGGCCCCAGGATTTCTTCTGGGTCGCGCTGGCAGTCGGCGGCCTATGGCTACTGCTTCCGCTGGGGCACGAGGCCAGCACCCTGGACCCCGCCGGGGTGCTGTATGCCCTGGCAGCCGCTTTTTTCTGGGCCAGCTATATTCTTTTTGGCAAGCGCGTCAGCCACTTGCACGCAGGCCTATCCGTGCCGCTGGGGCTCGCAGTCGCCACGCTGCTGGTCGTTCCCGTGGGCGTTTCCCATGCGGGTATGGCGCTGCTTTCACCCTGGGTTTTGCTGGTTGGACTCGGTGTCGCGCTGATTTCCAGCGCTATTCCCATGATGCTGGAAATGGTCGCGCTCAAACGGCTGCCCTCCCAGGCCTTCGGCATCATGATCAGCATGGAGCCCGCTGTCGCGGCATTGCTGGCGCTGATCCTGCTGAACGAGTATTTGACGGCCGCCCAGTGGCTGGCCATTGGCATGATTATGGCTGCATCCATGGGATGCGCCTATTGCGCCCACCAGCAGCGGCGCAAGCCCATGCAAACGCCGGGCCTGTCAGCCCCTTAACCTTAATGGAATCAAAACAAAACCCGGCAAGACTAGGCAGCCTTGCCGGGTTTTTTGTGCCGCGCCGTGATGCCGCGCTGCCTTGCGGCGCAACAGCACAACAGCACAACAGCGCGGGCCAGAGCGGTATCAGGCAGCCAGCGGCGCCGGTGCCAGGGACACCAGCAATTCACGCCAGGCAGCCAGTTCGGGCTTGCCCGGTTTGCGGGCGCCGAAGAACTGCGCAATGATTTCGCCGTTGTCTGCGTACAGTTCCAGCGAAGTAACCCAGCCATCGCTGGTCGGCTTGTTCACGATCCAGGCCGAAGCAATCGCCGAGGTCTTCAGGTGCAGGTTGAAATCGGGATCCAGCACGTTGTACCAGTCGCCCATCGTTTTCAGGTTCTTCACCGGGCCGCTATGGATCTGGATCATGCCGTGGTTGCCCACGAAACACATGATTTCCGTCCCCGCAGCTGCCGACCCTTCCAGCACGCGCTGCAAGGTGTCGGCCGGCACTTCCTGGGCCAGGTCATTGCCAGCGGCGCGCAGCGCGCCCAGACGGCTGACCTTGAAGCGCTTGAGCAAGGGGAAGAATTCGTGCGTATCCTTCATCGCCAGCCAGGCGCTGCGCAAGGCGGCGGCATCACTGACGGTTTCCGGCTCAACCGGCGTTTCAATGGCGGACAATTGCGGCCAGACCGGCTCGGCGGCGCGGAACTTGGCAACCAGCGCCTCATAGGCTGGCACGTCGCTTTGCGCTTGCAGATAAACCTTGTGCACCGCAACGCCAGCGCGGTCAAAGAATTGCAGGCTGCGCAACTCACCGTGCTTGACGTCCCAGGCAGATGCCCAGTCCTTGAAAAAGACGCGCAGGTCGATATCGGGTCCAAGCACCAGGCCAACCGGGCCCTCGGCCTTGACATCCAGGTAGCTGCCCTTGCG
Organism: Kerstersia sp.; assembly: GCF_052103615.1. Classification (NCBI taxonomy): domain Bacteria; kingdom Pseudomonadati; phylum Pseudomonadota; class Betaproteobacteria; order Burkholderiales; family Alcaligenaceae; genus Kerstersia; species Kerstersia sp. Next base: position 9,762 of record NZ_JBQEKA010000017.1, read on the forward strand.
CTCGTGGACGCACCAGTCATTGCGTGTCAGCGCCATGACGCGGCCCAGGCTGCCCAACTCGCGGAAAATATCTTGCGGGCGCTCATAGGACAGCATGGCGCTTTCAACGCCACCGGCGCCCGCAGCAACCAGCTCGACTTCGGTCACGCCCAGCTCGGCCGCCATATCACGCGCGCGCAATTGCGGCCGCGCCTGTTTGAGTTCGTCGTAACGGGCACGCAGCGCCTGGGCGCGTGAGGAAAAATCAGTATTGGTCATAGGATTTCCTGAAACAAACACAGCGGGGATGGGCGGGACACCGGCATGCCAATGCCCCGCTTCCGGCCCATGCCCTGAAGATGGCATGGCAGCATTCTACCCAAGTAATCAGCACCGGCGGCGTTCCTGATGAACCGCGCGTCCGATACGGCGAACCCGGCAAGGCATCCGGCCGCAAAATCGTCCGTGGCCAGCCTGCACGGGGATGGCCGCCTCCTTATTCCCTGCGGGCGCCGTCCGACTCGGCGTTGATGGCGGTAGCCTGCGTGATATTGCTGCCTGGCGGCACGCTGTGCGTCAACCAGACATTGCCGCCAATCACAGAGGCCCGGCCCACGGTAATCCGCCCCAGCACGGTGGCGCCGGCATACACCACCACATCATCTTCCAGAATGGGGTGGCGCGGCAGGCCTTTCTTAAGCGCGCCGTCCGGGGTGGCCGGAAACCGCTTGGCGCCCAGCGTTACCGCCTGATAAAGCCGTACCCGTTCACCAATGATGGTGGTTTCGCCTATGACGACACCCGTGCCGTGGTCGATAAAGAAACTGCCGCCTATTCTGGCGCCAGGATGAATATCTATGCCGGTATCCGCGTGCGCGATCTCGGCAATGATGCGGGCGACCAAGGGGGCATCCAGGCTATACAGCACATGGGCCAGCCTGTGGTGAATGATGGCCTTGACCCCCGGATAGCTCAACAGGACTTCGTCCACGCTGCGCGCTGCCGGGTCGCCCTGATAAGCGGCGATGACATCGGTATCTATCATCCTACGCACCTCTGGCAGGCTGGCCGCGAACTTGCGGGCAACATGATGCGCCTGATGCGCCAGCTCTTCACAGGGCGCATGGCGTTGGCGGGCCAGATAGCTCAATTCCAGCAGTACCTGGCGCTCCAGCTGTCGCATGGCATTGGCCAGCGTCAGCTGGACATAGGCATCTTCATTGTCTTCATGCAGGTCCAGCGGCCCCAGGCGCATGGGGAACAAGGCGCCGCACAGCATGTTGACGATGCCGCGGATTTCTTCCACAGAGGGGAATTCCCGTGCCCCGCCCACTTCGCGCAGGCGGCCGCTGCGGCTGCGCCAATCACGGCGCGCATCACGCAGGCTGGCGACAATACCCTGCAACTCCCAGCCAGCATCTTCCTGGCAGGGTGATGGCCGGATATCCTGTTTATCGGTCGATACACTCATGGGTATATCGTGCTCCCTATTCTGCAACTCGGGCCAGTCGGCCATTATGGATTACCGCTTGCCAGGCCGAAGCGGGCAAGCGGCCGGAACAGCCATCGTAATGACTCCCCTGCCGCCCGAGGTTTGAAACCCTGCCGCCGGCAAGGACAAGCCGCCCGCATCAGGCCCCTAGATAAGCTTTGCGGACCTCATCGTTGGCAAGCAAATTGGCGCCGCTATCCGCCAGCACGATACGGCCGTTTTCCAGGACATATCCGCGATCCGCAACCTGCAGCGCCTTATTGGCATTTTGCTCGACCAAAAAGACGGTGATGCCTTCGTCGCGTATGGTACGGATGATGTCGAATATCTGCGCAATAATCAATGGCGCCAGGCCCAGCGTCGGCTCATCGAGCAACAGCAATTTGGGGCGCGACATCAGCGCCCGGCCAATCGCCAGCATTTGCTGCTCGCCGCCAGACATCGTGCCAGCGCGCTGGCTGGCCCGCTCTTTCAGGCGGGGAAACAGCTTGAATGCGTGTTCTATGCCTTCCTGCATCTCATCGCGGTTGGAAAAAAAACCGCCCATTTTGAGATTATCCAGCACACTCAGGTCGGGAAAAACGCGCCGCCCTTCCGGGGAAATGGCGATGCCGCTGCGCATGATCCGGTGCGTCGCATCCTTGCTGATATCGCGGCCTTCAAACAGCACCTTGCCCGAGCTTGCCCTGGGCGTGCCGCAAATCGTCATCAACAGCGTTGTTTTACCCGCCCCGTTGCTGCCGATCAGGGTAACGATCTCCCCCTGGGCCACTTCGACACTGACTCCATCCAGGGCCTGAATAGCACCATAGTGAGTATGAATATTTTCAAGCTTTAACATCATTCCTCACCCAGATAAGCCTTGATTACCCGCGGGTCATTGCGAACCTCATCAGGCAGCCCGGTCATGATGGGCTTGCCGTGCTCCATCACCAGAATACGGTCCGACACACCCATGACCAGCTTCATGTCGTGTTCGATCAGCAGTACCGCCACATTGAACTCGCGGCGCAAACGGTTGACCAGGCCTTGCAATTCCACTTTTTCCTGCGGATTCAGGCCGGCAGCCGGTTCGTCCAGCATCAGCAGGCGGGGCTTGGTAATCATGCAGCGCGCAATCTCCAGGCGACGCTGGTGGCCATAGGCCAGATTGCCTGCTTCACGGTTGGCATAAGGCAGCAGGCCCATGAAGTCCAGCCAGTAAACCGCTCTTTCCTGCGCCTGCAATTCGGCGCGCCGGTAGGATGGCAGTTTCAGCAAACCTTTCAGCAGGCCGTTTTCCACTTGGGTATGCTGCGCCACCAGCAGGTTTTCCAGTACCGTCAATTGCTTGAACAGACGCACATTCTGGAACGTGCGCACCAGTCCATGACGGGCCACCTTATGGCTGGGCAAGCCTGCAATTTCCTGCCCCAGCATGCGCACACTGCCGCCAGACGGCCGATAGAAACCGCCGACGCAATTGAAAACCGTTGTCTTGCCTGCGCCGTTCGGGCCGATGATTGCAAACACTTCATCCGGCTGAACATCGAAGGCCACGCCATCGACTGCCAGCAAGCCGCCAAAGCGCATGCTCAAGTCTTGGACACTCAACAGGGGCGCGCTCATTTCTGCAACTCCACATGCGGACGCTTCACCGGCAGCAAGCCTTGCGGACGCCATACCATCATCAACACCATCACCAGACCGAACAACAGCATGCGGTACTCGGCAAACTCACGCGCCACTTCCGGCAGAATCGTCAGAATGATGGCTGCCAGGATGACGCCGATCTGCGAGCCCATCCCGCCCAGCACGACCACCGCCAGAATCAGCGCGGATTCGATGAAGGTGAAGGATTCCGGGTTGACCATCCCTTGGCGCGCCGCGTAAAACGCCCCGCCAAAGCCAGCGAATGCCGCGCCCAGTGTAAAGGCCGACAACTTGATGCGCGTCGGATTCAAGCCCAGCGAACGGCAGGCGATTTCATCTTCGCGCAAAGCTTCCCAGGCGCGCCCAACCGGCATGCGGACCAGGCGGTTGGAAACATACAAGGTGATCAGTGCCAGCACCAAGGCCATGAGATACAGATAGATCATCATGTGCTGCGAGTCGAAATCCCAGCCCATCATCTGATGAAAACTCTGGCCCTCGCCCTTGACCCGGCGCGTCATTTCATAGCCGAAGACGGTAGGTTTGGGGATGCCGGAAATACCATCGGGGCCGCCGGTGAGGGTCGTCATATTGACGAGCAGCAGGCGGATGATTTCCCCGAACCCCAGCGTAACGATGGCCAGGTAGTCGCCGCGCAGCCGCAGTACCGGAAAGCCCAGCACAAAACCGAACAAGGCGGCCATCAAGCCGGCAAAGGGCAAGGCCTCCCAGAACCCCCAGCCATAGAAGTGATACAGCAAGGCGTAGGTATAGGCGCCCACGGCATAAAAGCCGACAAACCCGAGATCCAGCAGGCCAGCAAAGCCCACCACAATATTCAGGCCCAGACCGAGCATGATGTAGATCATCACGACGGTACCGATATCCACCTGGCTGCGGTTGCCGAAGAACGGCCAGACAATGGCCAGAAGAATCAGCAGAATCCCCAGCCAGCGCTGGCTGCCGGCGGGCAGCGCTGGCATATCAGGAGTCTTGATGCCGCCAAACAAGCGGGCCAGCAGCGGCTTGAACAGGTGAAAGACGAAAACAATACCGCAGCCCAGCAGAACCAGGTCCCACTGCGGGTCCAGCGTCATGCTGGCCCCTTGCCGTACCAGTTGCAGGCCAAATACCGGCGTAATAATGACCGCCGTCATCAACGCCGCAATAATTGCGTTCTTGAAAGAGTTTGCCATCAGACTTTTTCCACTTCCGGTTTACCCAGCAGTCCGGTAGGACGGAACAGCAACACCAATACCAGCAGTCCGAAAGCGACAATATCTTTGTACTGCGACGACAGGAACGCAGCGGCAAAAGTTTCCGCCAGCCCCAGGATGACACCCCCCAGCATGGCGCCAGGAATACTGCCGATTCCGCCCAGCACGGCCGCCGTAAACGCCTTGATACCGGCAATAAAACCGATATAGGGATTGAGCTTGCCAATGGTAATGGCGATCAGCACACCGCCGACGGCGGCCAGCATGGCCCCCAGCACGAAGGTGAAGGAAATGACCCGGTTGGTATCTATGCCCAGCAGATTGGCCATGCGCATATCTTGCGAGCAGGCGCGCGACGCGCGGCCCATGCGGGAATGCTTGATGAAGAGCGTCAAGCCGACCATCATCACAACCGTGACCACAATGATCAGGATGCGTGAGTACGGCAACATGACATCGAAGCCGGACAAATGGAACTCCAGGCCGCCGGATATCAGCGACGGCACCGCCATATCGCGCGACCCCTGCCCCAGCGCTACCCAGTTCTGCAGGAAGATGGACATACCGATCGCGGAAATCAGGGCCACCAGCCTGGGGCCGCCGCGCACGGGGCGGTAAGCGATACGCTCGACGGCAAAACCGTAGGCGCCCGTCACCGCAACCGACACGATCAGCATGATGGCGATCACCAGATACAGGGGCATGCCTGTCTGTGTGCCAATGGCCGTCAGGGTGACCAGACCGACATAGGCGCCGATCATATAGATTTCGCCATGGGCGAAGTTGATCATGCCGATGATGCCGTACACCATGGTGTAGCCGATGGCGATCAGGGCATAGATCGCGCCCAGCGATAAGCCGTTGAACAGCTGCTGGACAATTTGTGGAAGAAGGTCGGACATAGGATAACACTCAGCCTGCGCAAGCCCCGGCACAGTGTTGCGCCACAGCTTGCGTGCAGATGGAAACGATTGGAAGCAACGCCTGCGGCGCTGCCAAAACGGCAATTCTACATTCCCCTACTATCATTGCCGTCTTTCAAACGGCCTCTGGCGCGCAGGTTTAGTAGAAACCCTTAAACAAACGTTCCCTAGGCACCCTGGCTGAGCTCTTCGGCGCGGCGGGCGGCTGCCGCCATGGCCTCGGCAACAATCGCCGGCAAGCCGCGCTGCTCAAAAACCTGCAGCGCCGCCGCCGTCGTGCCGCCAGGCGAAGTCACCCGCTGACGCAATACCGCAGGGGTCTCGCTGGAGGTTGCTGCCAGTTGCGCCGCGCCACGCACTGTCTGGATCGCCAATGCCTGGGCGTCTTCCGGTTTCAGCCCCAGGCGCTCACCGCCGGCTATCAGGGCTTCGATCAGCAGAAACACATAGGCCGGGCCGCTGCCCGACAAAGCCGTGACGGCGTCCAGCTGTTCTTCTTGCTCCACCCAGGTGACAGTCCCGACAGCGGCCAGGATGGCTGCGGCCAGCTCACGCTGGGCCTGCGGCACAGAGTCTGCGGCATACAGGCCTGCAGCCCCCATCCCCACCAATGCCGGGGTGTTGGGCATGCAGCGCACCAAACGCGGCGCCTGGGCACCCGCCAGCCATTGTTCAAAACGCGCCAGAGGAATACCGGCAGCAATACTGATTACCAGCGTGTCCGGCGCCATCCAGGGGCGGGTCGCTTGCACGACTTCCGCCATGACCTGCGGCTTGACGGCATACAGCCACACATTGCAGGCGCGCAGGGATTCATCGGCGCTGGCTGCCGCCGTACTGCCCTGGGCTTGCCAGCGCGCGCGGATATCCTCATTGATATCGACAATATGAATCTGTTCCGCCGGGCACAGTTTTCCCGCCAGGCCTGCGCCCAGCGCGGCTGCCATATTTCCGCCGCCGATAAAGGCAATTCGCAAATTGCTAAACATGAAACACTCCCCCTCTTCCTGCCCCCTGGCAGGCGCTGGTGTTATCCCAGCATGGTTTCCAGGAAAATCCCGGCAAAGACAGCAAAGCCGAACCAGGTGTTATTGAGAAACGCCCGGAAGCAAGCCGCGCGATCGCGATGGCGTATCCAGATCAGGTGCCGCAGGGCGATCATCGCCGCGACCGCCAGGCCGGCCCAGAACCAGCTCTGGTAGCCCAACATGCCGCCAAACACACCCAGCAGTGCCAAGGTTGCCGCGTAAAAAAAGGCCACCATGGCGACATCCCAGGAGCCAAAGGTGACAGCCGATGTTTTCAGGCCCAGCTTGATGTCGTCTTCACGGTCCACCATGGCATATTCGGTATCGTAGGCAATCGCCCAGCAGATATTCGCGCCCAGCATAATCCAGGCTTCCAGCGGCAGCGCATTCAGCACGGCGGCATAGCCCATGGGAATGCCGAACCCGAAGGCGATGCCCAGATAGGCCTGAGGAATCGCGAAAAAGCGCTTCATCAAGGGATAGGTCACGGCCAGGAACACGGCAGGCAGTGACAGCCAAAGCGTCAGCGCATTCAGCGGCAGGATCAGGATCAGAGAAACCAGCGCCAGTGCGGCAGCCACCAGTAAGGCTTCCTTGGCGCTGATCTGGCCGGTGGTCAGCACGCGTGCCTGGGTGCGGTCAACATGCAGGTCGTAATCGCGGTCAAAGTAATCATTGATGGCGCAGCCTGCCGAACGCATCAGCACCGTGCCGATAATGAATACCACCAGGATGTACCACGAAGGCCAGCCTCCGCTGGCGGCCCAAAGCGCCCAAAGCGTTGGCCACAATAACAGCAACGAACCAATCGGTTTGTCCAGACGCGTCAGGCGGGCGTACAGGCGCAGCCGCTGGAAAAAGTCAGGCTTCAAGGCTTCCATGGTCATCGAATCAATTTCCCTTCGGCGCACCACGGCCCGCAGCGGTAAAGTGCTGCCCCGTGCGGCCCGTCTTGGCGAATCGCACATTGTAGCGGTTGCCCGGCAATCGTTCAGCCCCGGGCCAAGGTGCGCCAACGCGCGCCAACGCGCAGATTGACGCGGCGGCAGCCGCGCCCGGCAGGCGCAGTTGCGCATTTCACCGGCCAGAATCGGCCACAATCCAGGGCATAAAGAAAGGCCGGCACACCTCAGACAGGCAGCGTGCCCGGCCCCCGACCAGGAGAGAGATAGATGTCCAGACTGCCCACCCTATTTGACCGGCTGCGCCTGCCCGTCATTGCGTCACCCATGTTTATCGTCAGCACGCCCAAGCTGGTCATTGCGCAGTGCAAAGCCGGCATCGTCGGTTCCATGCCAGCGCTCAATGCCAGGCCGGCCAGCCAGCTGGATGAGTGGCTGGCGGAAATCACCGAAAGCCTGGATGCCTACAATCAGGCTCACCCCGACTGCCCGGCGGCGCCATTTGCCATCAATCAGATTGTCCACCGCAGCAATCAGCGGCTGGAGCACGATATGGCGCTGTGCGTGAAATACAAAGTCCCCATCATCATCACTTCGCTGGGCGCGCAGCCTGAAATCAACCAGGCCGCACACCAGTATGGCGGCATCGTCCTGCATGATGTCATCAATGACACCTATGCCCGCAAGGCCATCGCCAAAGGCGCGGATGGCCTGATCGCTGTCGCCAGCGGTGCCGGCGGCCACGCCGGTACCAAACATCCCTTTGCGCTGGTGGAGGAAATCCGCGCCTGGTTCGACGGGCCGCTGGCGCTATCAGGCGCCATTTCCACCGGCAATGGCATTCTGGCAGCGCAAGCCATAGGGGCGGATTTTGCCTATATCGGCTCAGCCTTTATCGCCACGGAAGAAGCCCAGGCATCAGCCGCCTATAAGCTGGCCATTGTGGAGGGCAGCTCCGACGATATCGTCTATACCAATTTTTTCACCGGCGTCCATGGCAACTACCTGAAGCCTTCCATCATTGCCGCCGGTTTCGATCCCGACCACCTGCCCGTCAGCGATCCGGCGCAGATGAATTTCGGTGAAGACCGCGCAGCCAAGGCCTGGAAAGATATCTGGGGTTGCGGCCAGGGCATCGGGCCCGTCGGGCGCATTCAGCCTGCGGCGGACTATATCGCCCAACTGCACCGCGAATACACCCAGGCGCGCCGCCGACTGGCCCTCTGACGCCTCCGGCCGTGCTGGCCGCGGGCAGCACGGCCAGCACGCAGGCCGGTCATCTCGCCCCAGCCTGCGCCGGTCTCACTTCAGCCTCTGCTGAGCGCCGTTTGCCCGCCGTCGGCCAGCAAATGGCCAGTAAATGGCCAGTAAATGGCCACCAAACGGCAGCAAATGGCAGACCGGAGCCTGAGTATTCCAGAAAACTATTGCCTGGCCAGCAAGCCGCGCAGCAATAGCTCCAGTGCGGCACTGCCCCGCGCCAGCCGCTCATTGCCATCCTCGCCATCGGCGATCCAGAAGGCCGCTTCGGCCAGGCTGCCGTAAATCAGCGATGCCAGCGCCTGAGCATCGGCTTCAGCCACTATGTTTTGCTGAATAAGGGTGTCGATCAGGCGCCGCATCGACTCAACGCAATGGCGTTGCGAGTCGGGCGACGCCCCGCCCAGCACCGCTCTGGCGTCACGCAGCACGATGCGCTGAATTTCAGGTTCCAGCGCCATTTCCAGATAGGCATGACAGCGTTTGCGAAAGCCTTCCCATGTGTCTGTCGCGCTGTCCGAAATCGCTTGCAGGCGTTGATCCATCTCGGCATCTATCTGATCCACAACGGCCGCCAGCAATCCCTTCTTGTCGCCGAAATGATGGTAAAGCGCGCCGCGGGTCAGGCCCGCCTTGGCGGTGAGTTCGTCCATCGCGGCGGCAGCGTAGCCGTGCTCTGCAAAGCACTGCCGCGCAGTTGCCAGCAATACGCTGCGGGTTTCTTCCATCTCGGCGCGAGTGCGGCGAACCATTCCCCTCTCCTTACATACGAAACGTATGATTATTTACAAACATAACGTATGAATATATGATTCTATTCATACGCACTGTTTGTATTGTCGCCGCGCCACCTTGCCGTGGCAAGCCAATGCTGCCGAATTTCCGTTCCTCCGGTTCCGCCCATACACCCGGTGTCTTCACCTCAAGGATTCACGCCATGCCTGCCCCATCACCCATGCCCGCCAGCCCATCGGCACGCCACCCTTGGCTGGCGGTGGCTGCCGTCGGCCTGGCCATTTTCTCTGTCGTGACAACCGAAATGCTCCCCATTGGGCTGCTGACGCCGATTGCGAACACCATGGGTACCACGACCGGCACCGCCGGCCTGATGGTTTCGCTACCCGCATTGCTGGCGGCCTTATTCGCGCCGCTGGTGGTGCTGGCTTCTGGCGGCATGGATAGGCGCCGGATTCTCTGCTGGCTGCTGGGGCTGCTGGTGGTCGCTAATATGGCGTCGGCAATGGCGCCCAGCCTGGCCTGGATGCTGGCCGCGCGTGTGCTGGTCGGTTTCTGCATGGGCGGTATATGGGCCATCGCTGGCGGTTTGGCCTCGCGTCTCGTGCCTGACCATGCCGTCGGCCTGGCGACCGCCATCATTTTTGGCGGTGTGGCTGCTGCCTCTGTATTGGGGGTGCCCATAGGCGCATTGATGGGCGATTTTGCCGGATGGCGCTGGGCCTTTGGCACGATGGCGTTGTTCAGCGGCCTGGTCCTGGTGCTGCATCTTGCCATCATGCCGGCATTGCCCGTCGCCCGTTCAGCCACTGCGCGCCAGTTTGGCGCGCAACTCTCCAACCGCAAGCTTCAAGCCGGATTGCTGCTGACACTGCTATTGGTCGGCAGCCATTTCATCGCTTTTACTTTTGTGCGTCCCTTGCTGCTGTCCGTATCGGGATTCGATGGGCATTGGGTCGGCGCGCTGCTGTTCGCGTATGGCATCGCGGGAATGATTGGCAATTTTCTGACCGGCATCATCGCAGCGCGCCGCACCGCATTGACCTTGATGGCGATTGCTGCGGGGCTACTGCTGACGCCGGTATTGTTCCTGACGATAGGCGGCTCACCGATTGGCGGCGGTGCGGTGCTGCTGGCCTGGGGCCTGGCCTATGGCGGCGTCTCCGTCGGTTTGATGACCTGGATGATGAAAGCCGCGCCACGCGCCATAGAAATCGCCACCGCGCTGTATGTCGGCGTTTTCAATATCGGCATTGCCTTGGGTTCGTGGAGCGGCGGCCAGATGGTGGACCGTTTCGGGCTCATTGCCAATCTTTGGCTGGCGGGAAGCCTTGCCGCCATGGCGCTCTTGCTGATTGCCGGCATTGCCGTGCTGGGACAAAAACATGCTGCTCCCGCCCTGTCCGCCAGCGCGGAAACCCGCTGACCGCGGCGAACACGCCATGCACGCAGCCTGATCGCGGTCATGCTGATAAAACCGCGGTTTGCGTCCAGCCCCTTCGTGCCGCGGCGGATCTCAAGGGATCAGCCTGTGCGCTAACGAACCCGGGCGCTCAAACCCAGGCGCCCGCCAGCGAAACTCAGCGCTGGCAGATGGCGAAAGAAAAAAACCCTCTGCCGCACTGAACAGGCGGCAGAGGGGTTTTGGCTGCCAGGCGTATTCGCCCGGCACAGCGGATGCTTACTGAACCAGCTTCTGGCTGCCGTCAGCATGCCAGGAATAGACCGAGAACTTGAAGTCGTTCAGGTCGCCCTGCTTGTTCCAGGAAATTTCGCCGATCGGCGTCTTGACGCTGTTGGCATGCAGATACTTGGCGACCACTTCCGGGTCTTCGCTCTTGGTCGCGTTGATCGCATCAAACAGCGCCTGCGTGGCGGCGTAAGCCTGCAATTGGAACGCGCCGCTGGCATTGCGGCCCTTTTCCTTGAAGAGGCGGACGACTTCCGCGTTAGCGGGATCAGAGCTGAAATCAGCCGGCAGCGTCAGCAGCATGCCTTCCACCGCCGGGCCTGCGATGGCGTTGATGTCCGGGTTGCCTGCGCCTTCCGGCCCCATGAAGCGTGCCTTCAGGCCTTGTTCGGCCGCCTGGCGCAGCAGCAGGCCGAGTTCAGGGTGGTAGCCACCGAAATAAACGAAATCGACACCGGCGGACTTCAGCTTGGTAATGACGGCGGAGTAATCGGTATCCCCGGCATTGATGCCTTCAAAGACAGCGACGTCAATACCGCCAGCCTTGACCGTATCGCGCACAGCCGTGGCAATGCCCTGGCCGTAGGACTGCTTGTCGTGCAGCACGGCAACCTTCGCCGGCTTGAGCGTTTCGACAATGAACTTGCCGGCGGCCGGGCCCTGTTGGTCATCACGCCCGATGGTGCGGAAAATGAACTCGTAATCCTTGCCGTCGGTCAGCGCGGGCGCCGTCGCCGAAGGCGAAATCATGACCACGCCTTCGCTGTCATAGATATCAGCTGCCGCAATGGTCGCGCCCGAGCACACATGGCCCACCACGAAACCGATACCGGCATTCACCACGTTATTGGCCGCAACCGGGCCTTGCTTGGGTTCGCAGGCATCGTCGATGACTTGCAGTTCAACCTGCTTGCCGTTCACGCCACCCTTGGCATTGTATTGTTCGACCGCCGTGAAGACGCCTTCACGCACCATATCGCCATACTGCGTTACCGAACCCGTCACCGGGCCGACAACGGCGATTTTCAGCGTCTCCGCATTCGCGGCTGCCGTCAGAGCAAACAAAGAAAACGCAATCGGTGCCAGTTTGAATACAGCTTTCATGTAACGGTTCCTCTAGTCATGCAATAGGGATCGGTGAAAGGGCCGCTGCCGCCAGCGCCATAGCGCGCCATGCGGCGTCCCGCCTCATGGCCTGAGCATACACGATGCCAGCGCGCTGCGGACGCCCGGCCTAACCCTAATACTGTCCTTTTCATGTAAAGCCCGGCCCATCCTGCTTGCCTCACCGGGCTGTCCCGCACTGGCCGGACACGGCGGCAGCATCGCCCAAGCATGTGCCCGCGGCTTGTCCCCGCACTGAGGAAATCGCGCTGGGCCGCGGCGTCTCATATTTCTTTGAAGCATATACAAAGGGCGAATTATTCGTTTGAGTTGCGTTCGCTGCCCTGCATCATGAGCACCATGCGACTTCAGACCATCATCATCCCCGGCTGGCGCAACTCTGACGCCGGCCACTGGCAAAGCCTCTGGGAAAGCCGACTTTCCAATGTCGTGCGCCTGCAGCAGGCCGACTGGGAAACGCCATCACCGGCCGCCTGGGTGGAAACACTGGCGCGCGCCATCAGCGACGCTTCCACGCCTGCGCTGCTGGTAGCGCACAGCCTGGGCTGCATTACCGTGGCCCATTTGCCTGCCAGCCTGCAACGCCGCGTGGCCGGTGCGATGCTGGTGGCGCCTGCCGATATCGAACGGCCAGGCGCGCACGAAGCCCTGCGCGGTTTCGGCCCGATTCCGCTAAACCCCTTGCCGTTCCAGAGCGTGGTGGTCGCCAGTGATGACGACCCCTACTGTTCACTGGACCGCGCCCGCCTGTTTGCCGATTCATGGGGCAGCCGTTTGAATATCCTGCCCGAGGCAGGACATATCAACAGCAGCTCGGGTTTCGGCAACTGGCCCCAGGGCTTGAAGATTCTGACGGCGCTGCGCCGCCGCGCCAGCTGGCGCCTGGTACCCCCGGCGCCCCGGATTCCGCCTGTGCCCGAACGCACGGTGCGCACCTGAAAACCAACTGCGCCACCCCCTGATTCCCTTTTTTTTGGCTCCGCCTACCTGCTTCTAGACTGGATCACCGACATGCTGAAACGATTTCTGACCCGCAGCCTCGCCATCGCCCTGCTTGGCGCCACTGCCGCCGCTGGCGCTCAAACCAAGCTGGGCACGGCATCCTATGATATTTCCCGCGAACTGTTCGGCGCCATCAATCCGCTGTTCGTCGCGCACTGGAAAGAAACCAAAGGCGAAGACCTGAATATTGAGCCTTCCTTCGGCGGTACCACCGCCCAGGCCAATGCCATTCTGCAAGGCCTGCCCATCAGCGCGGTCAGCTTCAACCAGGTGACGGATATCAATCTGCTGGCCAATCGCGGCTTCGTGGCCAAGGACTGGCAGCAGAAATTCGCCAACAACAGTTCGCCGTACTACAGCACCATCGCTTTCCTGGTGCGCAAGGACAACCCCAAGAACATCAAGAATTGGGATGATCTGGTGCGCGAAGACGTCAAGCTAGTCTTCCCCAACCCCAAAACTTCGGGCAACGCCCGCTACACCTATCTGGGCGCATGGCTCTATGCCAATGAAAAATTCGGCGGCGACCAGGCCAAAACCCGTGAATTCGTGAGCCAGCTGCTGGGCAACGTCGAGACCTTCCCCACTGGCGGCCGCGGCGCCACGACGGCTTTTGCCAACGAGCAAGGCGATGTGCTTCTGACCTTCGAATCGGAAGTCAACAATATCGCCAAGTCGGATGAGTTCAAGGACAAGGAGTTTGAAATCGTGGTGCCGCCGGTCAGCGTGCTGGCCGAATTCCCGGTCGCCGTGGTGGATCGCGTCGCCAAGCGCGAGAAAACGGAAGATGTCGCCCGCGAATTCCTGCAATTCCAGTACAGCCCGGAAATCCAGGCCCTGCTGGCAAACTACAATTACCGTGTGCACGACCCCGAAGTCGTCAAGGCCAATGCCGACCGTTTCCCGGAAGTCCGCCTGCTGAACCCGCAGGAAGTGCTGGGCGATTGGGATAGCATCCAGAGCACTCACTTCGCTTCGGGCGGCGTGCTCGATGAATTGCTGGCGCAGGCTGCCAGCCAACGCTGATCTCCGTACCGTCTGAAAGCCGATACTGACAAGGCGCCGCGTCATGCGGCGCCTTTGCGCCTTACATGCTGCCAAAATTCTTCAATCGTCCCCCCTCACTGCCCGGTTTCGGCCTGAGCTTCGGCATCAGTGTCCTGTATCTGTCGCTTATCATTTTGCTGCCCATCGCCGGCCTGCTGATCTATGCCTCGGGCATGAGCTGGGCCGAGTACTGGCGCGCCATCAGCGACCCTCGCGTGGTAGCCAGCTACCGTGTCACGCTTTATGGCGCATTCCTGTCCACGATTTTCGCTACGCTCTTCGGTCTGTTGCTGAGCTGGATCATCGTGCGTTATGAGTTTCCCGGCAAACGGGTGCTGGACGCCCTCGTGGACCTGCCCTTCGCGCTGCCTACCGCGGTGGCAGGCCTGACACTTGCGCTGCTGTTGTCGCCGCCGGGCTGGCTGGGGCAATATTTCTCGGCCTGGGGCATCAAGGTGGCTTATGCCTTCCCCGGCCTGGTCGTGGCCATGGTGTTCACCAGCCTGCCATTTGTCGTGCGTTCGGTGCAACCCGTGCTGGCCGATGTCGGCCCGGAATATGAAGAAGCCGCCAGAACGCTGGGCGCGCGTGATGGCCAGATTCTGCGCCGCGTGATCCTGCCCGCGCTGCTGCCCGCCATCATGACAGGCGCGTCGCAGGCCTTCATCCGCAGTCTGGGCGAGTTCGGCGCGGTCGTCATGATTGCTGGCAACCTGCCATTCCGTACCGAAATCACCTCGCTGATGATCTTCATGCGGCAAGCCGAAAACAATTATCCGGCAGCGGCGGCCATCGCCACCGTCGTGCTGTTTGCTTCCCTGTTGTTGCTGTTTGGTTTGCGCATGGCGCAGAAATGGCTACTGCCCTGGTACCGGACGGAGGTTTAAGCCATGCGCCGCAATCAACAAGGCTGGAAAGCCTGGACGCTTATCACGCTGGGCATTACCGGCGCAGTGCTGTTGCTGGTGCTGCCCCTGGTCCTGATTTTCACGCAAGCCCTGTCACTGGGCTGGCAGACCTTTGTCAGCAATGTGCTGGCGCCGGATACCGTGCATGCCATCAAGCTGACCTTATTGATCGCCGCCATTACCGTGCCGGTCAATCTGATCTTCGGCGTCATGCTGGCCTGGTGCGTGACGCAATACCGCTTTCGCGGGCGCCAGTTCCTGATCACGCTGACCGATATTCCCTACGCCATTTCGCCTGTCGTTGCCGGTCTTTGCTACCTGCTGGTCTATGGCCTGGAAGGCTTGTTCGGGGAGTGGCTCTACGAGCACGATATCCAATTGATTTTTGCCTGGCCAGGCATGGTGATGGCCACCATGTTCGTCACCGCCCCTTTTGTGGCCCGCATTCTGATCCCCCTGATGCAGGCGCAAGGCAATGATGAAGAACATGCGGCGCTGACACTGGGCGCCAGCGGCTGGCAAATATTCCAACGCATCACGCTGCCCAAAATCAAATGGGGCCTGCTCTATGGCGTGGCCATTACCAATGCCCGGGCAGTCGGCGAGTTCGGCGCGGTGTCGGTGGTGTCCGGCGTCATCCGGGGCAAAACCCTGACCTTGCCGCTCCTGATCCAGCAGCTCAATGACGACAACAAGGCTGTGGCGGCCTTTACCGCGGCGGCATTGCTCACGACGATTGCGCTGGTGACCCTGACCGCCAAGATCATCATGGAACGCAAGGATGTCCTGCTGCGCGCCCGCAGCCCCGGCAAATAAAAGCATGCCCTGACGGCATTGGCTCTATAGGCGAAAGAAGCGCCAAAGAAAACGCCCCGGCCCTGTGTGAAACCAGGGCCGGGGCGTTTATTTTCCCAAGGCTGTCTAGCTGCGCCGGGATGCTGGGATACCGATATCAGCTTCCCAGCCCGCAGAACAGCCCCGCAAAACAGCCCCGAACACTGCGTGCAGGGCTGCGCGAAGATTATTGCAGCAGGCTGCGCAGCATCCAGGCATTCTTTTCATGAATGTCCAGGCGCTGCGTCAACAGATCGGCGGTAGGCTGGTCATTGGCTTCGTCGGCCACGCTGAAAGCCTTGCGCGCCGTTTTGGCGACGGACTCATTGCCCTTGACCAGCAAGCGCACCATTTCCAGCGCTTCCGGCACATCCTCCGGCTCGGCAATGGATGCCAGCTTGGCGAATTCGCGAGTCGTGCCCGGCGCATAGACGCCCAGCGCGCGGATACGCTCGGCGATATCGTCCAGCGCATTCCATTGTTCCGTGTACTGATCCATGAACATGGTGTGCAGCGTGTTGAACAGCGGCCCAGTCACGTTCCAGTGGAAATTATGCGTCATCAGGTACAACGCATGGGCATCCGCCAGAACTTTGGAAAGTTCCTGGGCGACGGCCAGACGATTTTTCTCAGAGATACCGATATCAATGCCGGGGGCTGCAACTTTTTTGGAACTGGACATGCGTTTCTCCTGTTTCAGATGGCGTTTCCGCCGTTGGGCGCGCGACTAGCAGGCTGCCCGTCCCGCGCTCTGATGACAGAAACAGCATAGCAGAAAGCCCGGCCCGCCGGCTTAATACGGCGCAAGCCGGTTAGCGCGCACGGGCCAAAACCGCCGTGAAATCAGACTTGTTCGATCTCGCTTTCTTCCAGCATTTTCACGTTGGGCATCCCGCACTCATAGACGGTACGCGCCAACGCATCCACCGCCGCCTGGCGCGGGAAACTGCGGCGCCAGGCCAGCACGACCCGGCGGTCAGGCACCGGCGCGCGGAACGGTATGTAACGCAACAAGGGAGTGCTGGCGGTATCTTTGGGCACCGACGTGATCGGCAGCACAGTAATGCCTATGCCCGAGGCCACCATATGGCGGATGGTTTCCAGGGAAGACCCTTCAAAGGATCGCTGAATGCCGTCTGCCGCTGCGGAAAAACGCGACATTTCCGGACAGACGCCCAACACCTGGTCACGGAAGCAATGCCCATGCCCCAGCAACAGCATAGTTTCCTGTTTCAAATCATTGGCATCTATCGACTCTCGGCCTGCCCAGGGATGGCTGACCGGCACAGCAACCACGAACGGCTCATCGTACAGCGGACGCGTCATCAGGCCGGTTTCCGGCAGCGGCAAGGCCATGATGGCGCAGTCGATTTCCCCCTGGCGCAACAGTTCCACCAGGCGTACCGTAAAGTTTTCCTGCAGCAGCAGGGGCATTTGCGGAATGCTGGAGATATGGCGCGGCACCAGATAAGGCAACAGATAAGGCCCGATGGTATGGATCACGCCAACGCGCAGCGGCCCGGAAAGCGGGTCATGGCCTTGCTGCGCGATTTCCTTCAAGTAGGCGCTTTCTTCCAGCACCTTCTGTGCCTGCGCGACAATCCGCTCACCCAGCGCCGTCACGCCGACTTCCGAACTGCCACGCTCGAAAATCGCCACGCCCAGCTCATCCTCCAGCTTGCGAATCGCCACGGACAGCGTGGGCTGGCTAACGAAGCACGCCTCGGCCGCACGCCCGAAATGACGCTCTCTGGCAACTGCGACGATGTACTTCAACTCGGTCAAGGTCATTGAAATTTCCGCTATTTAATACTTGATCGCCCATGAAACGGCGCCGCGATCACTGGTATCGCCGTTTCCTCTACACATGATATGGCATCTGGCGCCGTCGGGCGCCAGGATTGCTGCCCTTGCCCGCCCAAGCGCCCTGCCCCCGGCACCTCAAGTCCTAAGAAAGTCTTCCCGTCCCGACATCCAGCGCTCCAAGTGCTCATGCGCCACGCCGGGCGCTTCCCGCAACAATTGGCGCGCTGCATCCCGTGCCTGTTCCGCCAGCTCCGGGAATTGTTCGGTATCCCCGTAACGCAGCATCGCCATGCCGGATTGCCGGGTGCCCAGGAACTCGCCCGGGCCCCGCTGCTCCAGATCGCGCCGGGCAATCTCGAAGCCATCGTTGGTTTCATACATGGCTTTCAGGCGGTCCCGCGCATGCGCCGACAAGGGCCCCTGGTACAGCAATACACAAACAGACTGCGCCGCGCCGCGGCCCACCCGGCCGCGCAGCTGATGCAGCTGCGCCAGCCCAAAGCGTTCGGCATGCTCAATCACCATCAGCGAGGCATTCGGCACATCTACCCCCACTTCAATCACCGTCGTCGCCACCAGCAGATCTACCTCGCCAGCCCGGAATGCGTCCATGACCACGGCTTTTTCCGCCGCGCTCAGACGGCCATGCACCAGCCCCAAGGCCAGATCCGGCAGCGCGGCGCTCAGCGCTGCATGGGTATCGACAGCAGTCTGCAAGGCCAGGGCTTCACTTTCTTCCACCAGCGGGCAAACCCAATACGCCTGGCGGCCTTCGCGCACAGCCTGGGCGACCAGGGCGATGACCTCTTCACGCCGCCCCTCTTCGACCAGCTTGGTGCGTACCGGCGTACGGCCCGGCGGCAACTCATCAATGACAGACACATCCAGGTCGGCAAAATGCGCCATGGCCAGGGTGCGCGGAATGGGGGTCGCGCTCATGTTCAGCAGATGCGGCACTTCCGCCGCTGCATCGTCTTCCCCCTTGCGGCTGAGCGCCAGACGCTGGCCCACACCGAAGCGGTGCTGCTCATCGACAATCACCAGGCCCAGACAATCAAAATCCACATGATCCTGCACCAGCGCCTGCGTGCCCACGACCAGCGGCGCCTGGCCCGCCGCAATGGCCTGCAAGGCTTCGCGCCGGGCTTTGGTTTTCTGGCTGCCGCTCAGCCAGGCAATCGGCACGCCCAGCGGTTCCAGCCAATCCGCCAATTTCCGGAAATGCTGTTCCGCCAGCAGCTCGGTCGGCGCCATCAGGGCGACCTGAGCGCCTGCGTCTATCGCCTGCGCCGCAGCCAGCGCCGCCACCACCGTCTTGCCGCTGCCGACATCGCCCTGCAACAAGCGATGCATGGGGTGGGTACGGCCCAGATCCCCGGCAATCTCTGCCACAACACGCTGCTGCGCCTGCGTCAAGGCAAACGGCAAACGGGCCAGCAAACGGCGGCTCAGGGAATCGTCTTCCTGGCGCAGCGGCAGCGGCCGCGCCCGCTTAGACAAGCGGGCCGCCCTGGCTGCCGCCATGGACAGCTGATGCGCCAGCATTTCATCGAACATGACCCGGCGCCAGGCCGGATGCGTCCGGAATTCCAGCGAGGCCAAAGGCGCGCCTGGCTCGGGCGCATGCAGGAACATGACGGCTTCGTGCAAATCCATCAAGTCCAGCGATTCCCGCAGGCGGGCAGGCAAAATGTCATCCAGGCGCGCGCGCGGCAATGCCTCGGCAATCGCTTTACGCAATACCGGCTGCGACAAGCCTTCCGTCGTGGGGTACACCGGCGTCAGTGCTTGCGGCAACTCACGCCCGGCCGCGACGATGCGCGGATGGATGATTTCCTTGCCGAACAGGTTGCCCCGCACCTCGCCTATTGCCCGGACTTGCGCTCCTTCTTCGACCTGTTTGCGCTGATTCGGATAAAAATTGAGCCAGCGCAGGGTCATGCTGCCGCTGTCGTCCGTCAGCGTCACGCTCAACTGGCGGCGCGGCCGCAGCAACACTTCATTGCGGGTGATTGTGCCCGACACCTGCGCCACTGCGCCAGGGCGAGCCTGAGCAATGGCGACGATCTGGGTTTCATCTTCATAGCGCAGCGGCAAATGCAGCGCAAAATCTTCAGGACGGCGTAAGCCCAGGCGCTCCAGGCGCCCGGCAACCGTCGCCGCCGACGGGCGCCCACCCCGGGCGCCCTGGCGTCCCTTCTTGCCAGACGGTGCTTCTGTCTGCATGGAAACGGCGGCGGCTCCCCGTTCAGATGACGAGAATCGCCTCAACTTCGAATTGCGCGCCCTTGGGCAGACTGGCCACCCCGACGGTAGAACGGGCCGGGAACGGTTGCGGAATGATTTCCGCCATAATGGCGTTGGCTGCCGCAAACCGGCTGAGGTCAGTCAGAAACAAGGTCAGTTTGACAATGTTGTCCAGCGTGCCGCCAGACGCTTCGATCACCGCCGACATATTGGCAAAGGCCTGCCGGACCTGGGCTTCGAAATTTTCCGAGACCATTTCGCCGGTACCCGGTTCAAGACCGATCTGACCGGACAGGAATACCGTACGCGTGCCGCTGGCAGCCACTGCCTGGGAATACGGGCCGACCGCTGCCGGGGCGGCATCGGTGTGAATGATTTGCTTGCTCATGTTGTTCTCTCGCGTGGCCGCAGGACTCCCCCCGGGAGCCTGACAGGATAGACACCGCCGACAAGGCCGGCGGCGTAACGATTATATATAAGACCGGCGCAAGGGCCAGCGCGCAAGCGGGCTGGCAGGCCTATTTCTCGACGAAGGCCCGTTCCACGACATAATCGCCGGGTTGGCCTACCCCCGGGGAAATGACAAAGCCCCGGCTGTCCAGCATGGCGCTGACGTCCTGCAGCATCGAAGGGCTGCCGCAAATCATGGCGCGATCCACCGCAGGATCCAGCGGTGGCAGGCCGATGGTCTCGAACAATTGACCGTTTTCGACCACTTCCGTCACACGGCCCTGGTTGCGGAACGGTTCGCGCGTGACCGTCGGATAGTAGATCAGCTTTTCGCGCACGATATCGCCGAAGAATTCGTTGTCCGGCAATTCTTTCTCGATGTAGTCAGCATAAGCCAGCTCGCTGACCCAGCGCACGCCGTGCAGCAGCACGACCTTTTCAAAGCGCTCATAGACGTCAGGGTCTTTGATGATGCTCATGAACGGCGCCAGGCCCGTGCCTGTGCCGAACAAATAGAGGTTCCGGCCATTGGGGCGCAGATCATCCGCCACCAGGGTGCCGACCGGCTTTTTGCTGACCAGCAGCGTATCGCCCGGCTGCAAGTGCTGCAGGCGCGAGGTCAGCGGGCCGTTCTGCACTTTGATGCTGAAGAACTCCAGATGCTCTTCATAGTTGGCGCTGGCAATGCTGTAGGCACGCAGCAGGGGCTTGCCCTCGACTTCCAGACCAATCATGACGAAGTGGCCGTTGTGGAACCGCAAGGCGGGATCGCGCGTGGTGCGGAATGAGAACAGGGTGTCGTTCCAGTGATGCACACTGAGCACGCGCTCATTGTTGAAGGCTGCCATGTTGTAGATGAATAACCTTTGCTGCCATACAGCGAATTGATGAAAGTGCGGGCATTTTATCAACTTACGCGCCGCCGGTTGGGAATAAGAATGGTGCGCAATAAGCATATGCCCCTGGCATCTAAGGATGCCGCCCGCCCCGGCTGCCGCGCCGGTGGTCCGCGCCGGTTGTCCATGCCGGTAGTATGATGCTGTCTTGAACCACACAGACACGACACCAATCATCATGTCAGCATTGCTCAAAGCCCGGATCATGGATGAAATCAAGGCGGCCATGCGCGCCAAGGATAGCGCACGCCTTGGAACCCTGCGTTTTCTGCAGGCTGCCATCAAGCAGGTGGAAATCGACACCCGCGAAGAACCCGATGATGCCGCGATCCAGCGCATCGTTGAAAAGCAGGTCAAGCAGCGCCGTGAGTCGATAGCCGCTTTCTCGCAGGCCGGGCGCACCGAATCCGCCGAGCACGAAGAAGCGGAACTTGTGGTGCTGCAGGAATTCCTGCCGCAGCAAGCCGATGCCGCCGAAATCGAGGCTGCCGTGGATGCCGCCGTCAAGGACGCGCTGGCTCAGGGCGCAAGCGGCCCCGCCGCCATGGGCAAAATCATGGCGCATCTCAAGGCCGCGCTGGCCGGCCGCGCCGATATGGCGCAGTTGTCGGCGATGGTGAAAACCAAGCTGGCTGAGCAAGCCTGATTCGCCCGCAGCGGCACGAATCATTGCGCCAAAAAGAAAAAGCACCCTCAGGGTGCTTTTTCTTTGCCGCGCCTGCTTGCGCTCTGCTCGCTGCGCGGCATCGACATCGGCATCGGCATCGGCATCGGCAGGCAGGCAGGCTTACAGCAGCCCCGTTTCTTCCCAGTCCTTGAGCTTGCGCGTCAGCGTATTGCGCCCTATCCCGAGACGGGCAGCGGCCTCGATGCGCCGGCCCCGGCAAGCATCCAGCGCTGCTTGCAGCAGGATTTCCTCAAACTGCCGGGTCAGCACGGCCATGATGTCGAACTCGCCGCGCGCCAGGCGTTGCCGGACATCCTGGCGCAAGCCGGTGTGCCAGGTATCTGCTGCCAGGGGGTCTGACGCCGGCCCCGGCTGCCCGCCCTGCACTGGCGGGGCCATGCTGGCCCCCTGAACCCGCTGTTGGGCCTGCTGCGCCCGCGCCGCGCTGATTTCCGGCGGCAAGTCTTCCAGGCCCACCATTTGTCCGGGCGCCATGACGGTCAGCCAATGGCAGAAATTTTCCAGTTGCCGCACATTGCCGGGAAAATCAAAACGGCAAAACGCATGCATGGCATCATGCGTCAGTGTCTTGGACGCCACGCCCAAGGTGCGCGCGCTCTGGGCCAGGAAATGTTCGGTCAATGCCGGAATATCTTCACGCCGTTCACGCAGCGGCGGCAAACGCAGCCGTATCACATTCAGGCGGTGAAAGAGATCCTCGCGAAACCGGCCCTGCGCCACCAGCTGTTCCAGCGGCTGGTGCGTCGCGGCGATAATGCGCACATCAACTTTGACCGGCTGCGAGCCGCCAACACGGTAAAAACTGCCTTCGGCCAGCACCCGCAGCAAGCGCGTCTGCAATTCCAGCGGCATATCACCGATTTCATCCAGAAACAGCGTGCCGCCGTCAGCTTCTTCAAAGCGACCCCGGCGCAGCTGGCTGGCGCCGGTAAAGGCGCCGCGCTCATGGCCGAATAGCTCGGCCTCCAGCAGATCACGCGGAATTGCGGCGGCATTCAGCGCCACGAATGGCGCCGCGGCACGCGAACCGTGACTATGCAATGCGCGCGCGATCAATTCTTTGCCAGTGCCGGATTCGCCTGTAATCAGCACGGTGGCGCGTGATTGCGCCAGGCGGCCGATGGCGCGGAACACCTCCTGCATGGCCGTTGACGCGGAACGCATCATCATGACCCGCTGATCCACCGGCAAGGTCGCCGCTTCGCCCAGCGCCGGCTGCGCCCGCTTGCTGTCCTGCGTGGCGCGCTGGATCAGGGCGACCGCATCATTGACATCGAAAGGCTTGGCCAGGTAATCGAAAGCGCCATGCTGAAATGCCGACACGGTGCTTTCCAGATCCGCATAGGCAGTCATCACGATGACCGGCAAAGCCGGATGGCGCGCTTTGATTTCCCCCAGCAGGCCCAACCCGTCGCCGCCCGGCATGCGGATATCGGAGACCAGCGCATCGGGCTGTTCCTGCGCCAGCGCCTGCAGCACGCGTTCCGGCCCGGGAAAGCTGCGCGTCACGATTCCGGCGCGCGCCAGCGCTTTTTCCAGCACCCAACGAATCGCCTGGTCGTCATCTACTATCCAAACCGATTTCATCACGCTAGCTCCATGGGTAATACCAGGCAGAACTCGGTGTTGCCGGGTTCGGAACGGAACTCGATCACACCATCATGCTGCTGAAGAAAATCCTGCGCCAGGCTGAGCCCCAGCCCGGTGCCGCTGGCCCTGCCCGTCACCAGGGGGTGAAAGACCCTATCCTGAATGCTGTCCGGCACACCCGGGCCGTTGTCGATGACGGAGACTGCCAGGGCCATGCGTTCCTGCCGTCCTCCTATCATGACGCGCCGCATGACGCGGGTGCGCAAGGTAATGCGCGCATCCGGCACCTGCAAGGGCTGCGTCAGCGCCTGCGCGGCATTGCGCATCACGTTGAGCAAGGCCTGTATCAGGCGCTCCGCATCTGCCATGATTTCCGGCACGGACGCGTCATAATCGCGCTGCACCAGGACAGCGTCGCGAAACTCGGCGCTTATCAGCGCGCAGACCCGCTCACAGACTTCATGAATATTGGTGGGCCTGCGCCTGACGGCGGCAATACGCTGGGAAGCGGCAAGACGGTCCACCAGCGCCTGCAGGCGATCGGCTTCGGAAATAATGACCTGGGTATATTCCTGCAAGGCAGGATCCGGCAGTTCGGCCTCAAGCAACTGCGCAGCGCCGCGCAGCCCGCCCAAGGGATTCTTGATTTCATGCGCCAGATTGCGCAGCAGCTCGCGCTGGCCCTGCAAACTGGCATGCAGCTGATTGCTGCGGTCAGCAAGCTGCGCCTGGGTGACCTCCCGCACTTCGATGAGGGTCGGCCAAGGCTGGACGGCCAGGGTCAGCACCGTGACCGCAACCGCAGGCGTTTCCGTCAGCCCCCGGCGGGCCTGCAGATGCAAACGCAGATCCGCAAAACCATCGGCCTGGGAGGCCGTCACTGCCGCCCGGATATCCGCCGCCTCGACAAACAGCTGCTCTACGGGCATGCCGGCCAGCCGTCTGCGGGCGCGCCCAAAGACATCCTCTGCCGCGCCATTGGCATGCGCCACCCGCCCCTGCGCATCAATCAACAAGACGGAGCAGGCCAACAGATCCAATGCATCGAGATTCATGATGGACGGCTCCCCGGGGCGATGGCGCAGCGGCATGCGAAGCGCATGCCGCCTGCCGTGTTTACAGGCTGTAGTACATATCGAATTCGACCGGATGCGCCACCATGCGCAAACGGTTGACCTCGCCCTGCTTCAAGCCCAGGTAGGCATCAATCATGGCATTGCTGAACACCCCGCCGCGCGTCAGGAATTCGCGGTCGTTATCCAGCGATTCCAGCGCTTGCTCCAGCGAGACGCAAACCGTCGGGATCTTCGCGTCTTCTTCCGGCGGCAGATCGTACAGATTCTTGTCGGCGGGATCGCCGGGGTGAATCTTGTTCTGCACGCCGTCCAGGCCCGCCATCATCAGCGCGGAGAACGCCAGGTACGGATTGGCCAGAGGATCCGGGAAGCGCGCTTCGATGCGGCGGCCCTTCGGGTTGGCGACGTACGGAATACGGATAGAAGCGGAGCGGTTTCGGGCCGAGTAGGCCAGTTTGACCGGCGCTTCGTAGTGCGGCACCAGGCGCTTGTACGAGTTCGTGCCAGGGTTGGTGAAGGCATTCAGCGCACGGGCGTGTTTGATGATGCCGCCGATGTAATACAGCGCGAATTCCGACAGTCCGGCATAGGCATTGCCCGCGAACAGGTTCTGGCCGTCTTTCCAGATCGACTGGTGAACGTGCATGCCGGAGCCGTTGTCACCCATGATGGGCTTGGGCATGAAGGTGGCCGTCTTGCCATAGTTGTGCGCCACGTTGTGGATCACATACTTCATGATTTGCGTCCAGTCGGCGCGTTGCACCAGCGTGCTGAACTGAGTGCCGATTTCCAGCTGGCCGGGGCCTGCGACTTCGTGGTGGTGCACTTCCACCGGCACACCCAGCTCTTCCATCAGCATGCACATTTCGGCGCGCATGTCGTTGAAGGAATCCACCGGGGCCACCGGGAAATAGCCGCCCTTCACGCGCGGACGGTGGCCGTAGTTGCTGCTGGCATCATTGGCGCGGGACCAGGCGCCCTCATCGGAAGCAATCTTGTAGAACGCGCCGGAAGGACCATCATCCCAGGACACGCCGTCGAAGACGAAAAATTCGGGCTCCGGGCCAAAGAAGGCGGTATCGCCCAGGCCGCTGGATTTCAGATAGGCTTCGGCACGGCGGGCCAGCGAACGCGGGTCGCGGTCATAGCCTTTCATATCGGCCGGGTCGATCACATCGCAAGTCAGGATCAGCGTGGTCTGTTGCGTGAACGGATCAAGGTGAGCCGTCGATGCGTCCGGGATCAACACCATGTCGGAGGCTTCAATCCCCTTCCAGCCCGCGATCGACGAACCGTCGAAAGCCTGGCCCGTCTCGAAGGTTTCTTCTTCTACACGATGCGCCGGCACCGAAACGTGTTGTTCCTTGCCCAGCGTATCGGTAAAACGGAAATCGACGAACTTGACGTCGTATTCCGAAATTGTCTTGAGCACATCTTGAGGCGTAGCCATGTTATCTCCAATGAGGTGAGTACCGCGCGCCGCCACGCTGCGCGTTCAGTCCCTATCAAGCAATTAGCGTGCCAGCTTTTTGCGCTGGCCGCACTGATATTCGTGTATCAAAACGCACCATATCAGTGCAAAACCAGCACCAATATGGATCACTGCACCGGATTGGATCACTCCGGCAAAAACATTTCCAGTAAATCGTTCAAAAATTGCCACCCTAACGGGGATGCGCGCAACACCGAGGGGTCCGCATCCAGCAAACCTTTATTCATGGCGCGGCGCAAGGCCGCGTGAATGCTTGCCAATGGCAGGCCCGTCCGCGCACTGAAGCTGGCGCTGGGCACCCCGGCGCGCAGGCGCAAGGCATTGAGCATGAACTCGAATGGCAGATCAGCGGGCGACAGCACCTCGCTGCTGGCAATATGCGAGCCATCTCCCGCCAAAGCGCGCTGCATCCATTGCTCCGGGCTGCGGGTGCGCGCTTCTCTCAGGATACGGTCGTGAAAAGAGACTTTCGCGTGCGCGCCCGGCCCTATGCCCAGGTAATCGCCAAACTCCCAGTAATTGGTATTGTGCTGACAGCGCTGCCCTGCTTTCGCATAGGCCGAGACCTCATATTGCTCATAGCCGGCTTGCGCCACACGCTGTTGCAACATTTCCTGAATGGCCGCCGCCGCATCGTCATCCGGCAAAGGCGGCGGATACTTGGCGAAAACCGTATTGGGTTCCAGCGTCAGGTGATACAGCGACAAGTGCCCGGTGCCAAATGACAGCGCCGTATCGATGTCGCGCCTGGCACCGTCCTCATCCTGCCCTGGCAGCGCAAACATCAAGTCCAGATTGACGCGCGGCACCGCATCCATCGCCAGCGCAATGGCCGTGCGCGCCTGTTTGCCGTCGTGAATGCGCCCGAGGGCGCTCAGACAGGCATCATCAAAGCTCTGCACTCCCAGTGACAGCCGGTTCACCCCGCTGCGCGCATAGGCATTGAAGCGGCCCGCCTCTACCGTGCCGGGGTTCGCTTCCATCGTGATCTCGGCGTCCGGCAACAGCTTCAGGTAGGCGCGTATCATGCCCAGCATTTCATCGACGGCGCCCGCCGACAGCAAGCTGGGCGTGCCCCCGCCTATGAATACGGAAATGACTTGGCGGCCCCAGACCTGCGGCAGCGTCTGTTCAAGGTCGCTGCGCAGCGCGGCCAGATATTCCGCTTCCGGCACGACCGCCGGCGCATGATGCGAGTTGAAATCACAGTACGGGCATTTGCGCACGCACCAGGGAACATGGATATACAGCGCCAGCGGCGGCAAGGCCTGCAGCACTGTGGCCTGCGCCTGCCGCAGCTCTCGCCGCGACAGGCCCGCAGGCATAATGGGTATAACAGTAGCCATGAAGATGAATGCTTGCCGTCAGCGGCTCAGGCAGCGGCCAGCTTGGCCGCCAGGGCCTGCCAGGCCAGCGCGCGATGGCTGATGCTGTTCTTGAGTTCTGGCGCCATTTCAGCGGCCGTCTGTTGTTGCTGCGGCAGGAAAAAATGAGGATCGTAGCCGAATCCGTGCTCACCCCGCGGCGTATCGACCACTTCCCCGTACCAGACGCCATCGGCGATCAGCGGATGCGGGTCTTCCGCATGACGCACCAGCGCCAATACCGCAACGTAAAAGGCGCGCCGGTCCGGTTGCTCCGCCAGGGCCTGCACCAGGCAGGCGTTATTGGCCGCATCGTTTTTTTCGCCGCCCTGCAGTTGGGCGTAACGCGCGGAAAACACGCCAGGCGCGCCATCCAAAGCCGGCACGCACAGACCGGAATCATCCGCCAGCGCGGGCAAGCCCGTTAGTTTGCTGGCGTGGCGGGCTTTGGCCAGCGCATTTTCAATAAAGGTGCAATGCGGCTCCGGCGCTTCCGGCACATCCAGCTCCCCTTGGGGAATCAGCGTAATGCCATAAGCATCGAACAAACGGCGGAACTCCCGGATTTTTCCGGGATTGCCCGACGCCAGAACCAAGCGGCTCAGGCCGCCGGGGCCTGGCGCGCCATGACGAATGTCTGCAGCGGTATCACGGGTGCTCATACGGCGCTCCTGGACTGGCGCTGGATCTCAAACAACTGGCCGATGCCGAGCTCGGCCAGATCCAGCAATTCATTGAATTCTCGGCGGTTAAAGGCTTCGCGCTCGGCGGTGCCCTGCACTTCTACCAGGCAACCCTGCCCAGTCATCACCACATTGACGTCGGCGTCGCAGCCTGAATCTTCCGGGTAGTCCAGATCCAGCAAGGCCCGGCCTTCCACCCGGCCCACCGATACGGCAGCCACTTGGCTCGTCACGGCCATGCGCTCGATCTTGCCTTCGCGCAACAGCCAGTCCACCGCATCGGCAGCCGCAATCCAGGCGCCGGTAATGCTGGCGCAACGCGTGCCGCCATCAGCCTGGATGACATCGCAATCCAGATGCAGAGTGCGCTCGCCCAGGGCTTCCAAATCAAACACCGCGCGCAGGCTGCGGCCAATCAGGCGCTGAATTTCCTGCGTGCGGCCGCTTTGCTTGCCGCGCGCCGCCTCACGGTCACCGCGCGTATGGGTCGCGCGCGGCAGCATGCCGTACTCCGCCGTCACCCAGCCACGGCCCTGGCCACGCAGGAACGGCGGAACCTTATCCAGCACGCTGGCGGTGCACAAAACATGCGTCCCGCCCATGCGTATCAACGCAGAGCCTTCCGCATAAGGAGAAAAGCCGCGCTCGACGGAAACCGGACGCAGGCTGTTTGCCTCCCGACCCACAGGACGGCGCACCAACAGGGAAGACGATATCTCTGACACCAGAACACTCCAACAGATAGAATTCCCTACATTGTAGAAGCCCCTGCTCCTGCTGGCACCCGGCCAGCCCGACAGGCCATGCATTTTTTCAAGGTTGTCCCGCATGATTCAAAGTATGACCGCGTTCGGCAGCGCCAACGCTGAAGCCGCCACCGCCACCCTGTCGGTCGAACTCCGCAGCGTCAACAGCCGTTTTCTCGACCTGCATTTCCGCATGCCGGACGAACTGCGCCAGATCGAAGCGCCGCTGCGCGAGCAGATCGGCAAAGCGCTGCAACGCGGCAAAGTCGAAATCCGTGTCGCCTATGCCCGCCGCAGCACGCAGCGCCACAGCGTGCTGGACCCGGACTTTCTGGCGCAGGCCGCCGAACAGCAGCAACAGGCGCGCCGCTACTTCCCTGGCTTGCGCGAACCTGGCCTGAACGACCTCTATGCCTTGCAGAATCTGCTGCACGCCCCGGCGGCGCCCGACGAGCAGGATTGGCCTGCCGCCGCCCTGGCCGCGGCAGCCGACGCCTTGGCGCAGCTCAGCCAGAACCGGCAACGCGAAGGCGAACGCCTGCGGGCCGTCATGCAGCAAAATGCCGCTGCGATACGAACCATCGTCGGCCAGGTGGAAGCTGCCATGCCCGGCATTCTGGCCAACTACCGCCAGCGCTTGAGCGACAAATTGCGTGAAACGCTGGAAAGCGCGGCCCCCGGCGGCTTTGCGCAAATCACCGGCGCCGAACTGAGCGAACGCCTGGCGCAGGAAACCACGCTCTTCAGCCTGCGTGTGGACGTCGCGGAAGAACTGGCCCGGCTGAATACCCACCTGGCGGAGCTGGAAGACATGCTGGCAGGCCGCCAGGACAGCACCAACAAACGCGGCAGTCTGGGCAAACGGCTGGATTTTCTATTCCAGGAAATGAACCGCGAGGCCAATACACTGGGTTCCAAAGCGGGCGACATCAGCGTGACTCGCGCCGCCATGGATCTGAAACTCTTGATCGAACAACTGCGCGAACAGGCCGCCAATCTGGAATAATCCGCTGCCCCTGCCAGCCGCTAGCCTCAAACCGCCACATGAATTGCCGCTAGCGGCGCTGTTGGCCATCGCCAGCGCCTGCCGACTGGCTGGCAGCAAGCGGGAAACTGTCTTTTTCTTCTGTTATGTTGTTGGCCGACTTCATCTTCCTTGGCCTCATTCGCCATTTTGCTATCTTGCCTGCTCTCTCTTTCGATTCACGCCTGACTTTCGCTGCCAAGCCGCGCCACAGTATCGCGCCCAGGCACCCGGCCCTCCCTCATTGCATAACCCGCCAGACGGTTTCTGCCCTTGCCGCGAAGGCTCTGCCCACTGGGATTCTGCCCGCCGAGGTTTTGACAACCGAGGCGCTCTTCAAGGCGCGTCTGCCATGACCGCACTCTCCTCCCTGATGCCTATTGTCGGCGCGTTGGCGGGCGGCTGGGCCGCCAGCCACGTTCTGCCGCACATGCTGCGCCGCGGCCTGATACGCCTGATCGGCCCGCTGGTCTGGCTGCTGCTGTTTCTGATCGGCATGGAATTCGGCGCCGTGCTCTCGTCCGTGCAGGCACTGGGCAGCGCACTTTACAAGGCGAGCGTGCTGGCGCTGTTCACTACCCTGGTGCCGTGCCTGCTCATCTGGCTGCTGCTGCGCCGGACCCGCAGCCAAATACCGGCGCCGCGCCCTGAAGCGCAGACTCAGACCGCCACATTCTGGCAACCGGTCAAAGAATGCGGCATCGCCTTGTCCATGGTGGCCTTGGGCGGGCTGGCATTCGTCTGGATGCCCGCCAGCGTTGCCGACGCCCATCCCCTGCCTTCGAGCTGGACACTCCTGCTGATCCTGATTGTGCTGGTCGGCGTTGACCTGGGCCAAGTGGATCTGAAAGGCCGGCTCTGGTCATTCAAGGCCTTCGCCACTCCTTTGCTGGTCGTGCTTGGGTCGCTGCTGGGCGCCTGCGCCGCCGCCTGGGTCACAGGCGAAGCGCTCCAGACCGCGCTCGCGCTGGCCTCGGGCTTCGGCTGGTTTTCACTGTCCAGCGTCATGATAGGCGATGCGCTGGGCCAGGATTACGGCACCATCGCCCTGATGACAGACCTGCTGCGCGAGTTGCTGGCCATCGTTATCCTTTATATGGCCGGCATGCGTTATCCGCTGCCTGCCGTCGGCAGCGCCGCCGCGACTGCCTTGGACACGACCCTGCCTATCGTCAAGCAGACCTGCGCCCCGGATATTGTCCCCCTGGCGCTGGTCAGCGGTTTCATCCTGACGGTGCTGGCGCCCTTGATGATCATGGCCTTTCTGGCGGGCTGACCCCTCTGCCGCCGCACTGGCACGGGCGGCTAAGTGCAGCCCGTGCCAGTGCAGATGTTGTTGGCAGACGTGCTTGGCGCCTGCCCCTGAGCCTAGAGATTGGCCACGCCGCCATCGACCAGCAGCTCGGTCCCGACCACGAAACGCGATTCATCGGCAGCCAGGAACACGGCCGCCTGCGCCAGTTCCCACGGCGTGCCCATGCGGCCTATGGGCACCAGCCTGCGGATCTCTTCCTGCATGGCGCTTTGCTGTCCTGCGGAAAGCCCCAATTTTCCCAGCGCAGGGGTTTCCGTCGGCCCCGGGCTCAGCCCGTTCACACGGATGCCGCGCGGCGCCAGCTCTGCCGATAAAGTGCGGGCCAGTGACAACAGACCGGCCTTGCTGGCGGCATACGCGCTGCTTTGAGGCAAACCGATATGGGCGCTGGTCGAACCGCACAGAATGACGGATGCCGGATTGGCCAGCAAGGGCAACAAGGCCTGGATCAGAAAAAACGGTCCCTTGAGATTCGTGGCCATGACACGATCCCAGGCAGCCTCATCCCAGTCCGCCAGCGGCCGATGAGTCACATCGCCAGCATTGGCATACAGCACATCCAGACGCGGCCACGATTGCGCCAGGCGATCCGCCAGCACCGCCTGACTCTCGGCCTCCCCGGCATCTGAAACCAACGTCAGCACTTCGTCTCCCAGCGTCTGCCGCGCGAGCGCCAGCGCCTGGGCATGACGCCCGGTAATGGCAACCTGAGCCCCTTCCGCCAGAAACTGCCGCGCCGTTTCCAATCCAATCCCGCTGCTGCCCCCGGTAATCAGGGCATATTTCCCTTGCAGCCTGTTCATGTGCGCTTCCTTTTCAATGAATGGAGACGCTATTTTTCCTCCATTAGTATCCTTTGCATAGTAGGCACCAATTTGATACTAAAATACCGGAAAGCTACTTTTGGAACATACCGCCATGCCCGTAAGCCCTGAAATCCGCACCCCTGCCCTGGACGCGCCGGACGGCATGCCTGCGCCCTGCCCGATGGTGAATTTCGTCAAATTAGTCTCCGGCAAATGGGCCATTCCCATTCTTTACCGGCTGATGATCATCGGCGGCGCAGTCCGTTTCAGCGAACTGCAACGCGCTGTTGCCCCCATTACGCAGAAAGAGCTCACCCGGCAATTACGCCTGTTTGAACACCGCGGCCTAGTAGAGCGCCGGGTGTACGCAGAAGTGCCGCCCAGAGTCGAATACCGCATTACCGAGCTGGGCCTGTCTTTGCGCCCCACGCTGGACTCACTGGCTGGCTGGATGCGTGAAAACGGCCACAAACTGGCGGAGGAAAGCCTGAACTAAGGCAGCTAGCGACGCGTATCACAGGGAGGCGCTGCAGACCCGGCCGCAAGCAAAGTGAAGAAAGCAACGATAAAAAAACGGCCCTCTCAGGGCCGTTTCAAATGCTTTGCCACCTGGCCCGGTTCCCCGGGCCAACCCTTGGCCAAGCTTATTGCTGTACCGCGTACAGATATATCTCCACACGGCGGTTGGCGGCCCGGCCTTCCGGGGTGTCATTGCTGGCGACCGGATCGCTGAACCCGCGGCCTTCGACGGTGAGGTCTTGCTGGACGACGCCACGCTGCTGCAGATAGGTGGAAACGCTCTGGGCGCGCTCGACCGAGAGCTTCTGGTTATAGGCGGCAGCGCCCGTGTTATCCGTATTGCCGATGATTTTGGCGCGCACTTCGGGGTGCTGCACCAAGGCACGCGCTACGCTATCCAGCACTGGCAGCAAAGCCGGCTGCAAAGCTGCGCTGCTAGAGGTAAAACCGGCGCTGGCCGGAATATTGACCTTCAGCGTGCCGTTGGGCTGCTCCGTCACGTCTATCCCCAGGCCGGTGGCGCCCGACTGCTCGACATCCTGCTTAATGCCGCCCCAGTTATAGCCGGCCACGCCGCCCGCGACCGCGCCAATGCCGGCACCGATCAAGGCAGCCTTGCTGCTATCGCCGATCAGCGCGCCAACACCCGCGCCCAGCGCAGCGCCCGCGCCCGAACCGAGCAAAGTATTGTTCTGCTGCGACGAGGCACATCCGGCCAGCAGAATCGCAGCCAGCGCCGCCACGGCGAATTTACGGTTATGGTTCTGTTTCATCTCGTGGATCTCCTTAGCCAATCAAACCGGCATGCAGGCCTGCGCACCGGCAGCAGATGCTTGCCAAGGATAACCTGATCCACCTGCCCCCAGCGCAGCCTGGGCCTGGTGCTTTCACCAAGTTTCACATTTACGCGTAATCCTGGCGAACCAGCCAGGCCCGCCTCAACCGCCGCGCTCTTTGATGCGCTGCCGGTTCAAGGCCAGCGCCTCGGCATCCGGGCACCAGCCCCCCCAACAATCTGCCGGGATGTCCGCATGCACCTCCCGCAAACTGGCGGTGAAATTGGGTTTATAGCCCCGCGCCTGCATTTCACGCACCAAGGCATCGTAGCGGTCCGCCAGATAGCCCAGGCGCCGGTAGAAAAACAGCACATGCCCTGTCCCCAGGACATAACGATCCTGGCGACGCGGATCATTGCGTTCGCGCGCCTTGCGCGCCAGACCGAAGACACGCGGCAATTCCCGATATTCGGCAACCAGATGCTGCTGCGTCAGTTCCTCGGCCGGCACACAGTTGATGCGTGTCATGCCTCTTGCTCCTTATCCTGCCAATCGTCGGCGCCAAACAAACGCGCCAGCTCCACCACATTGCGCGCGCCCATTTTTTCCAGAATGCGGGCCCGGTGAACTTCCACGGTACGCATGGAAACCCCCAGTTCATCCGCCACCTGCTTATTGAGCAAGCCCGCCAGTATTTTCTCCAGCACTTCACGCTCACGCATGGAAAGCGTGGCCACTTTCTGGTCTCTGTCCAGCGCCCTCAGACGCTGCTCACGTTGCCGCCGGCCATGTTTGATGGCATCCAGCATGCGGTCCACCAGATCATTATCATTAAACGGCTTTTCAATGAAATCGACCGCGCCGCGTTTCAACGCGTCCACCGCCATGGGCAAATCACCGTGGCCCGTCAGAAACACGACCGGCTGCAGCGCGCCCCTGGCCTGCAAATGATCGAACATTTCCAGCCCCGACATATTCTGCATGCGGATGTCCAGCAGAATGCAGCCTTCCAGCATCGGCGACCAGGCATCCAGAAACGCTTCGCCCGAACTCCAGGTCCGGGTCGCGATGCCCCGCGAATAAAACAGCCAGGCCAGCGAATCACGAATGGCGGCGTCGTCATCCACGATATGTACCAACACATCCTTCTCCTCTGGTGTCGCGGGCGGCAGGCTCGCGCCGCTTGCGGCATCGCTCTCCTGTCTGTCTTGTGCCCCGGTATCATGCATCTGCCCCGCCTCCTGTCGTGCCCGTCACGGGCTCATGCGGGCTTGCATCCGCTGCCGCCATGTCTTCCTGCCAGGCCGGCAATGAAAACAAAAATACGGCTCCGCCCCCTGCCCTGGCTTCAAACCAGAGCTGTCCATGATGCTGTTCCAGAATGGAACGGCAAATATTGAGCCCCATGCCCATACCGGCTTTTTTTGTGGTCGCAAAAGGCGTGAAAATCCGTTCCATCATTTCCGGCGCCACCCCCGCGCCATGATCTGCCACCGAGACGATACAGCAATCGTCCTGATACTCCAGCGCGATATCCACCACCGCATCCTGGCAGCCATGCTCCAGCGTGGCTTCAAT
Organism: Kerstersia sp.; assembly: GCF_052103615.1. Lineage (NCBI taxonomy): Bacteria > Pseudomonadati > Pseudomonadota > Betaproteobacteria > Burkholderiales > Alcaligenaceae > Kerstersia > Kerstersia sp. Next base: position 44,592 of record NZ_JBQEKA010000017.1, read on the forward strand.
GGCGTTACGGATCAGGTTCAGCAGCACCTGCTCAATCAGCACCGGATCAACCCGGACCAGGATGGCTGGCTCGGCGCGTGCTGTGCAGCGCAGCCTGACCCCCTGGCGCAAGGCATCCGCTTCGGCAAACCCTACCGTATCGCACACCAGGCGGGTGAGATCGCCTTGCTCGCGCACGGGCTCGCGTTTGCGCACGAAATCATGAATACGGCGGATGATGAGGCCTGCCCGCCGGTTCTGCGACGCCAGGTTTTCCAGCAGAGTCGCCAGCAACTGGCGATCCGCCGTGCCTTTGGCCAGCAGATTCTGGCAACTGGCGCAATAACTGGCAATGGCAGCCAGCGGCTGATTCAATTCATGCGCCAGCGTGGAGGCCATCTCGCCCATGGTAATCAGCCTGCCGGTCTGTTGCAGGCGGTCTGCCTGGCGGCTGGCCTGGGCCTCGGCCTGGCGCCGGTCAGAGATATCCAGAATGGATGCCATCCAGCCTACATGCACACCTTTATCGTCGATCAGCGGGGCTTCATACACCATGACCTGAATAGAAATGCCGTCGCGGCGCTGAAACACGGTTTCAAAGCTATGAGCTCTAGGCACCGTGTGCTGGGCCAGATGGCGCTGCTGAATCTCATTGAGCATATCGGGGCGCCACCATGGCATGGGCGGCATCATGCCGATGATTTCCTCCGCCGGCCAACCCACCATACGGCAAAACGCCGGGTTGGCAAACAGCAGCCGCCCGTCCAGCGCGCGCGCCCGCAAACCGACGGTCACCGAATCCTGCATGGCTTGCCGGAACAGCTGTTCATTGCGCAATGCCTGTTCTGCCTGGCGGCGGCGCTTGAAATGCATGGCCAGCAGGCCCAGATTGACGATTGTCAGCAAGGCCAGCCCGACAATGCCGGCCACCAGCAGCATGTGCAGTGGATTGCGCGGCGCCCGGTACGGCGCCAAGGTCAGGAAGATGCCATGAAACGGCGGGTCGAAAGACATGGAATGCTGCTGGTTGCCGGTCTGTTCGCCAACCGCATTGGATTTCTTGACCAATGGCTCGCCGTCCAGTCCTGTCAAAGAAACTTGGTAGTGCTCGGCAATCCACCACGGCACCTGAGTGGCCAGCAGCTCGTCTAGCGCCAGCGTGGCTTCCAGCAATTCCGTGCTGCCGTCCTCACGGTTGACGGGCAGGCGCAGGAATGACAACAGCCTGCCATCCTGCTTGCTTGGCGGGCTCCAAGCCGGCGCGGCGACCCCCAGCAGCGGCCAGGCCTCTTGCGCTGGCCGGTTGCCGCTGGCGCCGACATCGGCCTGCCCATGCGGTGGTATGGCTGCACGGACTTCGCCGTCACTATCCAGCCAGGTAATCTGCAGAAGTTCCGCATGGTTGGCAACCAGGTGGCGCATGCGCGACAGGGAATCCTTGTCGATCACCGGCGCCTGCACCGCCAGATCCGCCGCCAGCCGCAGTAAATTGTCCTGGTGCGTGCCCAGCTGAAAGCGCAGCGCCTGTTCCACCCACAAGGTATCGCGCAGCAAATTGATGTGCAATTCCTGGCGCCGCTCTTTTTCCGTCATCCAAAGAAACAAGCCTATCAGCACCCCAATCATCAGGATTGCCACCAGCGGCGCAGCCGACGCCAGCCCGTCCATGGGCCGGCGCCCCAGCCAGCCGGACAGCGAGGGAAACAAGGGGTCTTGTTTAGACACTTCGGAAATCCACAATAGCGACGGAAAAGTGATCCTTCTATTCTCCCCCACTATCCCCGTTTGTTTCAAAAAATAAATTCAGGGAAACCCGTCACCGGGAACAATAACCAAGGAGGAAACAATGAAAACTCGTCTTTCCATCGCCTTTGCTGCGGCCATGATGTTCGCCAGCGCGGGCGCTTATGCCCAGGCCCCCATCACCCTCAAGTTCAGCCACGTCGTCGCCCCCGATACCCCCAAGGGCAAGGGCGCTGACCGCTTCAAGGAACTGGCCGAGAAATACACGGATGGAAAAGTAAAGGTCGAAGTCTATCCCAACTCCCAGCTCTACAAGGACAAGGAAGAACTGGAAGCGCTGCAACTGGGTGCGGTGCAGATGCTGGCGCCGTCGCTGGCGAAGTTCGGCCCGCTGGGTGTGCGCGAATTCGAAATCTTCGACCTGCCGTATATCTTCCAGAGCAAGGATGACCTGCGTAAGGTCACCGATGGCGAGGTGGGCAAGGACCTGCTGGCCAAGCTGGAGCCCAAGGGCATCACCGGCCTGGCG
>NZ_JBQEKA010000018.1:0-45809 GCF_052103615.1 Kerstersia sp.
TCGGTGGACGCCGGAAAACTGATCGTCAAGGGTGCGTTCGGCGACCGCTTACATTTGTATCTGGTGATAGAGCATTTAAGAAAGTAAAATAACGTAACTTTTTGGCATCCTTAGATGAGGAATGGCTTTCAGCCAATACTGGTCGCGTCGCACCCAGTACGTCCTGAACGTGAACTGTATTCTTGCAACTGACCGTTTAAGTGTGCGGCTCGTAGCGGTTAACAGCTTTCACTCCGAGGCAGGGTTACATGTGAGCAAAATTCTACTGAATACGGATGGAGTCGTGAGTTAAGTGAGGGCTACTGTGCATATTGTCGATACGCCATCCAAGGTGGAACCTCAGGATGAAACTGGTGATTACAAGGATTTTTGGGATAAGGCGGGCCACAAGTATTCCGTGCTAATTCGACGAACTGCTGACTACATTGTCTATATAAGCGAGGAAACAAATCGTATCGACTGGGCAACTTCGAATGCCTATGACCTTGAATGTGAAAAGGCGACCCACTATGCATACGATAAAAAATGTCGAGTGCTTGCTGTTGCTGCTTTGCTAGAAGCGCGGCCTTGCTCAGATCTGCCGGATGATGTTCAGCGAGATTTTCGTATTCTAATAGGTGAGGCGCTAGTGTCATGCTTTGAGCACGACTATGAAACTGCTGGGCGTCTTATCAGTGAGGCAGAGCAGTACATAAATGCTCGTAGTCAAGAGCAATCACGGTATTGGTATGTGATTTCTTGTTTGTGGTCAATTGCACCATTTGCTGTGGTTGTGATTATATTTTGGTGTTTGCGACTGTATTTCCAGCAAACACTTGGTTTATCTGTTTTCTGGTTAGTTCTTGCTGTTTGTGCTGGTGCATTGGGGGGGCTATTTTCTGTCTTGCTACGAACAGGAAAAATCAATTTTGATAGTGCTTCGGGTAGAAAAGTCCACAATTTAGAGGGTGTTGCCAGAGTGTTGACTGGTGCAATCGCGGGTGGGGTGGTTGCACTAGCTATCCGCTCAGAATTGCTGTTTCCGAGCTTGGCTCGGGGGGATAAGTCGGAGTTTGTCCTATTGTTTCTTGCAATGGTGGCTGGTTCCGGTGAGCGTTTAGCATCATCAATGATTGAAAAATTTGATTCTAATTACAGAGAGAAGAATTGAACATGAAACGTAAAGCATTGCTCATAGGAGCCCCAGGGAACAATGGGGATAAAGACGATAAGTTGCCTGGTGTTAATGCAGATCTGGAAAATCTGCGTGGCTTTTTAATGTCCCCAGTAGGAGGGGGGTGGTATCAGTCAGAAATTGATGTGCTTGTTGATCCGACTCGTGCAGATGTTGATTCGAAATTGAGTGAGCTTAAAGCCCATGACTATTCATTTGTGTTCTTTGGAGGTCACGGTCGCCATGCTGTTGAGAGAAATAGAACTCAACTGAGCTTAAGGCCTGGAGTCTATATTGAAATGGCTGATCTAGTGCGCGCAGGAGCAAGAAAGCACACGGTAATCGCGGATGCCTGCCGTGTTTTCCATTATGAGATGTTACGTAAGGCAGCTGATCTACAGGCCTATTCCGAAGCACTTGAAAGTATTCACACTGACGATTCGCGAGCAGTTTTTGATCAACATTTGAATGGTTGTTCACCCGGCGTAGTTGAACTATATGCTTGCGACCGCAATGAGGGTGCAAATGAAGATGATGCTGAAGGTGGTTTGTATACTAGTTCTCTTATTGGTTCAGGAAGGCAATGGGGAAAGAGTGGTAATAAAATCCGTGTGATGTCAATTGTTTCTGCCCATGACGCGGCTAAGGTACGGGTAAAAAACAGGTCTTCTGGTCGTCAGAATCCATCTGCGATGTACCCAAGAACTACGCCGCATTTTCCATTTGCAATTGCCCCTCGCGGATTTTACTGAAGCTACGAGTTTTTGTGAGATTGCTACCGATCTCAGAGTCATAAAAAAGCCGTTTCCACAAACCAGGGAACGGTTTTCTCTAGTGCCCGGTGCCAAAGCCGGAATTGAACTGGTACGCTTTGATGCCGGGGATTTTCTTCCCGCTTCAGCTTTCGCCATCGTCATGTTTGCGCATGGCGTTCGTGTCTGGCGTACGCCTTCCCCATAGCTTTACAGCCTTAGGTGCCCGGCCTTCTGTCTTTAAGAGCGACATGAGCTCCCCATATGCTGCTATTTTTTTGAAATGAGAACATGATCAGTCGGACAGGCACCGTAGAGAAGTCGATGTTCGATCATCTGTTCATGCAGTGAAATCGAAGGGATGAGAGTTTGAAAATCTGGCCGTTGTCGTATGCAGACTACGACTGGCAGGCATATATCAATATGCGGCAGCTTGCTTCAGCAGATGCACACTGCCTAATTGGATCGAGAGCAAAACATCCCCTTCGAATCCGTAGAGCCTCACCGTTTGATCCCAGCTTTGCGCGATTTGATGAACGCGCCAAGCTACGCCGAATTCGCCTTTTGTTGTATGGACAAACACTGCCGGAGAAGGACGTCGAACGATTCAACTTCGTCGAGGAACAGCCCATCCTCTACCATGTACTGATAGTCAGCGGCCAACTTGGCCAGGGCCTCGTCGCCTGGCACCAAACACAATCCGCCTGAGACGGCCGCGTGGTAGTCGATTAGTGTGCCGTCTGGGCCTTTTTCCGTAAAGAAGATGCTCTTGTGATTGGCTACTTCCTTGGCGAGCGTCCTGTCGGTGATTGCCGAGTCAGCGAAGCCGGCGGCATCCAAACGCGTTACGTCGTGCCAGTGACGTGCAAATCGTTCACCACCGCGAAAGATCCCTTGTGAGCAAAACACATGGATCGCGGTGGCTTTCTCCCAAAACGTCCGTTCGGCACGCATCACCTGCGGCGTTGCTTCCGGAAACTCTACACATTGCAGGTGTGCGGCGGCATCGCAACTGACCCCGCGCAATTCGCATGGTTCTCCGGTGGAGCGTGCGCCGAATTCGAGCATGACCGCAGACGGCACATAGCCCGTTCCAGAAGCTAGCGGGGTGTAGTCGATGAACACTTTGTCGCCTTCGGCGCGAATCTGGGCTGGCAGATCCTGCCGCAGCAACTCTTGCCGGAGGAGCGGGACGACATCGGCCGTCACCCATTCAGCCAGCCGGGAACGAATCTCCTTGCTCCATTTCTTTTCCTGGCTCTTGCTGGCAGGAAGGGGCGTGCCTGCCTCGCCAATCAGGTCGCTGGCGATGGCACGGATGTCGTAAGTGAGATCCACATCCTCGGAAAAACGCTGGATGACACCGTAGGCCTTTGACAGCGAGGTGCCTCCCTTGAAGATGAGATGTGGCGCGTAGGGTGCGGCGAAGAGGTGGTGTAGAGCCCACACCACCCAGACATCCTTTTCCAGCAGGTGGGGAGGGCGACCGGAAGCGTCGGCTGCATGGGCCAGGGCTTCAAGACGGTCATCGACAGAGAGATCGAAAAATTTAGCCATGCGACACCAGAGCACTTACTTCCTTTGCCATCCATGTAGGTAGGCGCGCGCGTGCTGATGCGACTTCCTTTATTTCGGATGGCGGTAGTTTGGCACGCAGAGCGCGCAGCGCTTCTCCGGCGCGCTCTGGCCCCAGCCAAGCCAGCGCCCGCACGACATCACCAGCAGCGCGTCCAGGAAGGATCAACTGCCACACCGGCGCGTGGCGGAATTCAACGGTCTGGGCTCCCAGCTTCAAACGGCGACTGGGGCCCGAGGTCAGGTAGACAGATCGCACGGGCACTTGGGTGGTGAGCCCCAGCGCATTGGCTGCCGCTGCACCGTGCGGCACGATGGTTTCGCCGCGCTGTTGGGCGAGCCCCTCGACCATTTTGGAGGCAGAGGGTGCGCGGGAGCCGAACCGGTTCTCCACCGGTAGGACATAGATGCCGCGACCAGCGCGTAGCAGGGCGCCGCGCTGTACGAGTCGGGACAGCACTTGGTCTACCGCTGCTCGGTTTCCCAAATGCAGCAGTTCTTTGGCGACCAAAGGAGTGCCCTCCGGCAATCCGGCGGCGTGCTCCAGAACCTGTTTGGCAATGGTTTGCATGGTGGGAATCTCCTGACTGTTAGAATTATGAAGTAATTTCTGACAGTTTTCAAGAGAAGCAGGCTTTCGTGCTTGCCGTGAAGCTAAGCACTACCGCATGCCTGGAAACGCATTCAGGACGTTGAGAAAATGCGCTCGAAGCGATACAGCGACTTGGAGACGCAGATCAGTCAGGTGAGTATCCTCGGAGCGCCCGCCACAACTTTCAGCTGCCGGATGAGGGCGCTAGCTTGCACTTTATGCCGGCTGACGATTTGGGATTTTTTCGGTATGCTGAGGGCTGATTGATGATATGCCGATGCTCCGTAACTCCTTGCCAACAAAACCTATTTTTTGGCGACGGTATCAGTGACGGTAGAGGCATATTTCGATCACAAAAAATCCCTTTAACCACAATGACTTAAGTGGTTTGTTGATGATCGAGTGGGAGTGAAATCAGGCCCTTCGAGGACTCTCGTCAGTTATCGAAAAGCCGCCGTAACATATAGAACCGCTTGGCGATGAAATTGGCGGTAAGAATCGAAGGCCTGATTAAGATCGTTCCGTTCACTATCCAGACCTAAACCGCCTTTGACGGTTTAGGTCTCTTCGGGAAAGTTTATTTCATGCGGCTTTCCCGGCATCAGCAGGTCTCCCGGCCCCTGACGGTATCGCCTGCCGGTACCGTCCTTTCCGCGACGATGATCGTCTGCACGGTCGTTGTGAGATGTTGATCTTGTCCAGCCCTTTGGCGGGCCGGTGGATGTTTGGTTGACCAATGCCAGGCGGTCATCAGCCAGGCTGCCCAGCTCAAAAACCACGCGGCGTCGCCTTGTTGCCGCAAGGTGTTGTGATGGATTTTCCGTCGGCACCATACTTTGGGGGCGAACCTTGCGGGTAGATCAATGGCAGCATTCGTGACTGAGGTGTCCGCATTCAAAGCACAGGCTGGTACCGGCGCTGCCTGGCGTCTGGGCGTGGCCGTTCGCTGCGCTTGAAACCGATGGTTTTCCCGAAAAACGGGGCTATTGATGCTGCTGCATCAGTTCAGTAATCCAATCAATGAAAACGCGCAGTTTGGCACTGACATGGCGGTTTGCTGGAAATGCCAAGTGCAGTGGCATAGGCTTAAAACGCCATTGTTCAAATAACGGAATCAAGGCGCCATGGGCCTGATGTGCTGCCGCCATGTAGTTTGGCAACGCAATTACTCCTAGCCCAGCCAGCCCAGCTTCCAGATAGGCATTTCCATCATCGACGGCGAGTACGTAGCTGCTCTTGATTTCCAGGCGCTCAGTCCCGCAGTGCAGTGTCAGAGGATCAATTTTGCCGGTGCGTGAGGATAAGAATCCCACGATGCGGTGGTGGGTGTTTTCCAGCTCTCGGGGATGTGTAGGGGTGCCAAGGCGTTCTACATAACTCGGTGCAACGTAGGCACCGATGGGCAAATCGCCGACATGACGCGCAATCAGGGATTGGTTGTTTATTTCTCCACCGCGCAAGACACAATCCACGTTGTCGCCGATCAGATCCACCATCCGGTCGCTCACACCCATGTCGAACTGGATATCAGGGTAGCGTGCATGGAAGGCCGGGAGCGCGGGCACCAGGATGAGACGAGCCAGGGGGCTGGGTACATCTACCCGTAGCCGTCCTCTGGGCGTGCTCGCCGCATTGGACAAGCTATTTTCAGCGTCTTCCAGGTCCGCCAAGAGGCGGATGACGCGCTCGTAGTAGGCGGCTCCGTCGGGAGTGACACCGAGCTTGCGCGTGGTGCGATGGAGCAACTTGACGCGCAGGCGCGCTTCCAGCTGCTGAACGAGTTGCGTCACGGTGGTTTTGCTCATATGCAGGGTTTGAGCAGCCTTGGTGAAGCTGCCTGCTTCCACGACACGAGCAAAGGCGCGCATCGCATCGAAGCGATCCATTTCCTATCCTCTTTCTGGCAGATTGTTTGGATTTTACAAACAATGCTGAACAAAGTTACTTGTTTATCCGCCTGGTCTGCGCTTGTAGAGTACCTGAGATTCATGGGGCAGGTTTCGCCCCAATACACAGGGATAAACATGGCAACACGCGAAGCAGTTTTTCCGTCCGGTCGGCGGGCGCTCTATGAGCGCAACCGGTATTCACCAGCCATTAAGTCCAATGGCTTCTTGTTTGTTTCGGGGCAGGTGGGAAGCCGAGAGGATGGTTCGCCTGAGCCGGACCTAAAGGCGCAGGTCAGGCTGGCATTCGAAAACCTTAATGCTGTGCTCGCGGCAGCGGGTTGCACATTCGGCGATGTGGTTGACGTCACTCTTTTTGTCGTCGATCCCGAGTCGAACCTCGAAGCGATTTGGCATGTTCTGCCAGAATATTGGGGAGAAGCGCCTTATCCCACTTTGACTGGAATTGGCGTGACGTGGCTTTACGGATTTCAGTTTGAGATCAAAGTGATTGCCAAGTTGCCCTAACGTCTATTCCGGTTAGGCATGCTGGATGTCTGCCGACTACGGGCGGGATAAGAAGGGGCTGGTGCCTCTGTTCAAAGCGCGTTCCGAGCAAGGCCGCCTGACAATTCAAACTGACCGAATGGGTGCGTTTGCCTGCTAAGGATCCTACGCATCGACTAGAGAGATAAGCCATGATGAAAGCAGCGGTTTACGACGCAGCAGGCGCCCCTGGGGTTTTAAGGTATGCCGATATTCCCACCCCGGATGTCGGGCCTGACGAGGTTTTGATTGCTGTTGAGGCAATCTCGATTGAAGGGGGCGATCTCATCAACCGCCGTTCGACTCCGCCACCTCATTCTTCCTGGGTGGTCGGTTACGCGGCAGCGGGCACGGTGGTGGTGGTCGGAGCGAACGTTGCGAGCCGCAGAGTTGGGGAGCGTGTCACGGCATTCGACATGCAGGGCTCGCATGCCGAACTTTGGGCTGTGCCAGCAGGGCGCACATGGCTGATACCCGATGGCGTGGAAGCTGTGGACGCGGCGATATTGCCAATCTCTTTCGGGACGGCGCATCACTGTCTTTTCGCGCGCGGTGCGCTGGCACACGGAGAAACGGTACTGATCCAGGCAGCGGCTGGCGGCGTGGGCCTTGCTGCTGTTCAGCTTGCCGCGCAAGCCGGTGCGACGGTCATCGCCGTGGCTAGTGGAACACAGCGAAGCAGTCGGCTGCGCGAGCTCGGTGCCCATCATGTGGTGGATCGCACGGCCTATAACGTCGTGGATGCTGTCCGGCAGATCACCCATGGCGCAGGCACAAATCTTGTCCTGGATCCGGTGGGAACAACGCTGCAGGATTCTCTTGCTGCGCTGGCTCCTGAGGGGCGTGTTGTTTTCGTTGGCAATGCTGGCGGAGGCAATTTGGCTGTCGATTTGTGGCCGGCTATGCAGGGCAACCAAACGCTTTCGGGTGTGTTCATGGGCCCGCTTTTTGAGAGGCCGGCGATCCGTTCAACCGTGGACGAGCTTTTGCAAGCGCTTGCCGATGGGCGTATATACGCCGTCATTGACCGCATCTTCCCCCTGGCGCAGGCCGCTGCGGCCCATGCTTATGCGGAAACGGCCAAGCCGCTGGGCCGTGTCGTCATGAGACCGTGAAGTCGGTTCGCCACATGTTGCGTGCCTGGCGAAGGACGGAAATCCCCCCGCTAAAGCGATGGAGTCACAAGTAAAATTTTCTCATGGCGACATTGGCAATCCAATTCCGCTTGCATGGATGTGCCGCTGATAGCGCGGATGAGTGTGCTGCGGATTTTCAGCAGGATTTTTACCGGTTTCCCCGATACCAAGATAGCCAGTAGAGGTTTCAGTGAACGATGAGGCGGTGTGTGTGAGGTTTGCCAATTTAGGGGACTATGAGGCGCTGTGTGCGCTTGATTCAGTCGCTGAGACAGACGCAGGGCGGCGCGCGCAGATCCGGGCATGGCTTGAGTCTGCGTGCTGTTGTGTCGGCGAACAGCAGGGGCAGGCGCTTGCTTATGGCGTTTTGACGCGCCATTTTTTTGGGCAGCTATTTATTGAGATGGTGATGGTCGGTAAAGCGTACCGTGGCCATGGCCGGGGCGCAGCGATCCTTGAGTATTTTAAATCCGCTCAGGCTGGTCAAAAGTTGTTCAGCTCGACCAATTTGTCCAACCAGCCGATGCAAGCGTTATTTCTCAAGCAAGGTTTCAGGCCTAGCGGCTATATCGACAATTTGGACGAAGGAGATCCCGAGATCATTTTTTATCATGCGCCCAGGTGAGGGCGGATATCGGGTGTGATGTGTCAGGCGCCAGGGTTGGGGCGCTAGGGGCGGCAAGGGGATTGGGCGGCCTTGTGTGCGTTTCTTCTGCGTTTGACGGCACGCTCTGGTGCCCGAAATAGGAAAGCCCACCAGGGGGCGGCGTGGCTGGCCGATTGGGCCAGCTGCTGTTTCTGGTGGGCTTGCGGGGATTTCATGCGCTGCTGGCCTGGGGGCAGGCCAGCGGTTCATGCGCAAGTTCAGGCCGAGAGTTCGTTTCTAACGATGGCGGCGCCTGCGCTGAGGGCCTGCAGTTTGCCTCGTGCTACCTGGCGGGAGAGGGGGGCCATGCCGCAGTTGGTGGCCGGGTAGAGTTTGTCGGCATCGACAAACTTCAGCGCTTTCCGCAGGGTGTTGGCGACTTCCTCGGGCGTTTCGACGGTGTTGGTTGCCACGTCAATGGCGCCTACCATCACTTTCTTGCCGCGGATCAGTTCAATGAGATCCATGGGGACGTGCGAGTTCTGGCATTCCAGCGAGATGATGTCGATGCTGGATTTTTGCAGTTTCGGAAAGGATTCTTCGTACTGCAGCCATTCCGATCCCAGGGTTTTTTTCCAGTCGGTATTGGCTTTGATGCCGTAGCCGTAGCAAATGTGCACGGCGGTTTCGCACTTCAGGCCTTCGATGGCCCGTTCGAGGGTGGCCACGCCCCAGTCATTGACTTCATCAAAGAAGACATTGAACGCTGGTTCGTCGAACTGGATGATGTCAACGCCAGCCGCTTCCAGTTCGCGGGCTTCCTGATTGAGGATGACAGCAAATTCCCAAGCCAGTTTTTCGCGGCTTTTATAGTGGTTGTCATACAGCGTATCAATCATCGTCATGGGGCCAGGCAGGGCCCATTTGATGGGTTGCTTGGTTTGCTGACGCAGGAATTTGGCGTCTTCAACAAAAACAGGTTTTTGCCGGGCCACTGCGCCGACGACGGTCGGCACGCTGGCGTCATAACGATCACGGATCCTGACCGTTTCGCGTTTTTCAAAATCAACACCGCTGAGGTGTTCGATAAACGTCGTGACGAAGTGCTGGCGCGTTTGTTCGCCGTCGCTGACGATGTCTATGCCGGCGTGTACTTGCTCTTGCAGCGCCAGACGCAGGGCGTCTTGCTTGCCTTCAATGAGTTCTTCGCCTTGCAGTTTCCACGGTGACCAAAGCGTCTCCGGTTGCGCCAGCCAGGAAGGTTTGGGCAGGCTGCCGGCAGTGCACGTAGGAAGCAGTTTTTTCATGATGGACGACCTTGTTTTTGAGAATCAGAGAGCGTAATGGGCGGCGGACCATTCTTCAAGAATAGCCTGGTGCGGTTTGATGAAGTGTTCTTCAACAAACTTGCCCTGCTCAATGGCCAGCCGGTTGCGTTCTTCCCGGTCATAAACAATGCGGGTCAGCGAATAATCCTGATGCTTCAGGCTGGGCTGGTAGTTGTGCCCGGCCGCGGAGTTCGCATTGTAAATTTCCGGCCGATAGATTCTTTGGAAGCTATCCATCGTGCTGATGGTGCTGATGAGCTCAAGATTGCTGTAATCGTTCAACAAGTCGCCAGCGAAATAGAAAGCCAGCGGGGCGGCGCTGTTTTGCGGCATGAAATAGCGCACTTGCAGCCCCATTTTGCCGAAGTATTCGTCCGTCAAGGAGTATTCATCCTGGCGGTATTCCACCCCCAGCACCGGGTGTACGTTTTCGGTGCGGTGATAGGTTTTGCTGCTCGAAACACTCAGGCAGATTACCGGCAGTTTTTTGAAGTGCTCTTGGTAAGTGCTGGAATGAATGAAGTGTTTGAACAGCTTTCCGTGCAGATCGCCAAAGTTCTCTGGCGTGCTGAAGCCCGGTTGATCGCGGTTGTGGTTCAGCAGCAGCACGCTGAAGTCATAATCCCGGACATAGGAGGAAAAGCTGTTGCCGACCATGCCCGTGGTGCGCGTGCCGGTCTGGTGATCAATGATGCTGGTTTTCAGAATTTCAATCAGCGGCAAGGCATTGCTGGTGCTGGTGGTATCCACATTGATTTCAATGGAGATAATGTCCAGTTCAACGCTGTAACGATTCCCTTTGGGATTGTCCCAGTGCGCCAGGGAGTTAAAACGATTGTTTATCATCCTTAACGTATTGCGCAGGTTTTCCTGACGGCTTTCACCCCTGGCCAGATTGGCAAAGTTGGTGGTAAGGCGCGTATTGTTCGAAGGGTGATAGTTCTCGTCGAAGCGAATGCTTTTCAGAGAAAATGTGAAATCGTTATTCATTGCAACCTGGCATCCTAAATTCTGAGATAAAACCTGAAGTTATTTCTTGCGCTGCCAGGCGTTTATGGTTTTAATTTCCTGGCTGCAATTTGGTGTTTTTTTGTATTGCCTAAATTCAGAGCAAAGCGTATTTTATGCTGAGTCATTGCTTGAAAAAAAGTGATTTAATTTCACTCTAGTATTAGTTTTTCTCAAGATCTGCCCTGGGGCCAGCGTTCATGCCGTGTTCCAGGTGTCTGAAGCCCGGATGGCATGAAGAATCCTCATGGATTTTGCCTGTTGGCCTAGGATTGCCTGCGTTGGTCCGCTAGGCCAAGCGGATAGGGGCGGCGCAGCCTGGCCTGACAGAAGAATGGTGCCGGTTTTCGGCTGCAGGCATGGGTTGGCAGGCGTGGGCCTGATGCCTGGCGCACAAATGGAGCGCGGCCGGGCTGGCCTTGGGAAGGCCAGCGTGACGGCCCAAGGCCGGGGCCGCGCTGGTGTTAAGCAGAGACCGTAAGCAGAGCCGCCGTAACGCGCTGGCTTGTGATGGCAGCGGCTTCAGGCGGCAGACAGCATGGCCAGATGGCTGGCCATGCCGCCGGTGTCGCTGGCGGCGTTGATATGGTTAAAGTAGTCATACCAGCCACTGGCTTGGATACCAGCCAGCAGGGCGTCTCTGGCCTGCGTGTCGGGAAAGCGCCAGATGCCTAGAAAACGGTGCGCGCTGGCCTGGTCTATGCCGGGATCTGTTTCGCTCAGCGCCAAGACTTCAATGCCCAGACTGGACAGGCTGCCCATGGCGGCCTGGATGCCGTTGAGAAAAGCCTGGCGCTGAGGGGCCGCCAGGGCATGCCAGGCGGCGTTCGGTGTATAGAGTTCGACGAGGTAGTGGTTCATATGGGGGTAAGGGCTATTTGAGGTTGCGCAAGGCGCGCTGGCAGATACGGCGGGTGGCATCCGTGGGCGAGTGCTGCTCCCATTGCAGGCAAAGCTGGCGTACCCACTCCGGCTGATCTTTGGCGGCATCGTTAAGCCAGTTGGCGATAGAGTCCTGCACATAGACGGATGGGTCGCTGCGCAAGGGGGTGAGAACAGGCAGCGCCTGTTCAGGGTGTTGCTTGAGCGCGCCGATGTGAGCGCACCAGACGCCGCGCGGGCGCAGGGCTTCGCTGGCAAAACGCCGCTGCTTGTCCGAGGGCGAAGCGGTCCAGCCCGCCAGCAGTTCGATGGCATCAGCCAATTGCGTTGCCAGGTGCGGGCGGATGGCCATCCAGGCCCATTCGCGGACACCGAAGTGAGGGTCGTCGGCCAGCGGGCGAATAGCCGCCAGGCGGCTTGCCAGATCCGGGTAGGAATGCTGGCCAATCATGAAGCAGGCCCAGCCGCGGACGGTATCGGAAGGGTGGTTCTGGCATATTTCCAGCGCGGTGAAGCCAGGTTCCTGCAAGAGAACGGCCGCAATGCCCGCCATCCGTTTCAGGATGCCTTGCTGGCAAGCGGCCTCCGCGGCTTGCCGCGCGGCGGGGGATAGCGCGGGAAAGACAGCATGCAGCAAGACGGATTGATCCAGCGCCAGCCCTTCAGCCAGGGTGGCGCTGGGCAGGGTGCCTGAGGATAAGGCAGCCAGGATGTCAGCAGGAATATCGGCGGTGCGTGTGGCACCTTTGCGCGCAGGCGCTGCTTTCATGAGGATGACTCCTGTGTGGAGGTTTCGAGATTGCCAGCGACTTTGCGCAGCAATAGCGCCAGTTGTTCATGTTCCGTCGCCGTCAGGTTGCCAAAGAGTCCAGCGATCCAGCGGCTGTGCTGCTCGAAGACGTTTTGTGCGGTTTGCTTACCTTTTGGGGTGAGCACGACACGCAGGGCGCGGCGGTCCTGGCTATCGGCATGGCGCTTGATCAGGGCTTCGCGTTCCAGGCCATCGAGCAGGCCGGTTACGGTGGCGCGAGTCACGCCTGCCTGTGCGGCCAGGACGTTGGGCGCCAGGCCGGCAGGGGCGGCATCCAGCAGAAATAGCAGGACAAAGCGGCCTTCTGAGAGGCCATGCGGGGCGAGCAAGGCTGCGCAGTCTTTGTCGATGGCGTTAGCCAGCGACAGGGTTTGGAAGCAAAGCTGAATGCTGGCGATATTCGGCAACTCGCGCCGCGCCGCTTCCGTAAGCAATGCTCGGTACTTCTGTTCCAGATTCATTGTTTGTCACCATATGGTATGGTGGCTAATTATAAGTTGGGAAGAACGAGAGGTAAAGTGCGCTGATGTTGCAAGCGTGCAGGCCGTGAGGGCCAATAGGGCGGCTATCCGGGGCAGGCACCCTGGCGCAGCTACCCTGGGGCAGCCACCCCTGGTTGCACATTCCGGTTTTATATTCCGGATGCCAATCCAGAGAGCGGATGAGCATGCTGCGCAGAGGCTCGCGGGGGCGGACGCTGTCCTGGGGAGATGGGAAACTCGTCAGGCCCCAGGACGGTTTGCCAGTTGGCTGTCCGGGAGCGGCTTACCTCACGGGCGGAAGGTCCGGAATGTCTTTGACCAGCCGCTGGTACATCTCATCTTCCATTTTGACGAAAGTGAATTGTTGTTTGTCCGCGGTGAATTGGACGACCTTGTTTTTGTCGTTCAGCTGGTAAAGCTGGGTGTTATAGCTTGCCACTTCATTGAGTTCCTGAACTTTTTCCGGCTGGCCGTGTTCAGCGGTCTTGCGCTGGTGGGTGATGCTGGTAAAGATCTTGGTCGCCTCATCGAACGTCCAGGTGTAGTACTCGCTGTAACGCGATTCTGGCTTGCCGTTCTTTTCGTCTATGGTCATGTAGTTGAAGCCGACGTGATTGGGCGTCAGAACGACCATATAAAAAAGCTCGGCAGGCTCTTCTTCGACCATGGCCCAGGCGCCATAAAGCTCCTGGGTCCTGATGTTGTTCAAAAGGGTTGCCTGGGCGGGTTTTTCTTCATTGACGCTTGCGGCCGGCGCCGCCAGCAAGCTGCAAGAGGCGAGCAGCAGGCTGAATCCTGCCAGCAGGCTTTTGGGTAGGAATGTCATGGGATGATCCTTGGGCATAGTGATTGAAAGGCAAGCGCATATGGCCATGGGCATAAGAGGGCATGCATTGGCCATGGGCTGGGAGTGCTGCGGATGGACCCAGTTGTTGCGGCTCATGGCGGGCTGCGCGCTAGATTCGGAAAGCTGGGCCCATGATATGTCCCGGATCCGGTGATGGCGCGGGGTTTCTGCTGAGCTTAGGTAAGAATTCGTGTCATCTGCCTGTCGTGTTTGCCGGGGTGGCCAGTCAGATCTGAGGCGTGGCAGCGATAGAAATATGCTGAGTTCAGGGTGTTCTGCCGTGGTGCGATAGGTGTTTCAGAATCAGGTCCGCGCGTTGCGCGATGCTGACTTTGGGCAGCACATGGACGGTATAGCCCAGGGCGGGGTAGGCCAGCAGCAGGCGTTGATATTCTGCCTGCGCGGCTTGCATGTCATGGCGGCGCTCGGCATCTTGAACATAAATTTCCGGCCACGGCGGGGTCAGGAACACTTGCGGATGATAGCGGTATTTCCGGGCCAGCCGGGCCAGCCGGGCCAGTTGGGTCAGGTTCGGCAGATCGGACAGGTTGGCTGTATCTGCGTGTTCATGCCAGGCGGCAGCCGCATCAATCAGGCTGCGGTCAAAGAAAACCCAGCCGTCAGCATCGCGGGGCGCCTGGGCATAGTCCTGCCGGGCCAGACGGAGAGTTCGTTCCAGGAAGGCCGGCATGTTCAGCCAGGGCAGTGCCTGCCCGCCGGCATGGCATTCTTCCTGAACAATGCGTCTGCCTGCTTCGGGAATAACGGGGTGGCCGCGGCGGGCCAATTCATCGAGCAGGGCAGATTTTCCGCCGCCGGAGCAGCCGGATAAAACGACGAAAGGAATCATGGGTATTGTGTCATTCTGATGAAGAATCTGTGGTCAGGCAGATTGGCCACGCGCTTGATGTTTCAGGAATAAGGATGCATGCTGAGGTGTTGCCCGGCAATTCACGCTGGTGAGTGCCGGGTGATGGGCGGTGCACGCAAACCGCTGTTCCACGCAGGAAAAAAAGGAGATGAAAATGAGCAAAACGCTATACACCACGGCTGCAACCTCGACGGGCGACGGCCGTAATGGCCATGTGCGCAGTGAGGATGGGCTGCTGAATTTGGATCTGGCATTTCCCAAGGAACTGGGGGGCGCTGGCGGCAAAACCAATCCTGAGCAATTGTTTGGCGCAGGTTATGCCGCATGCTTTCATTCGGCATTGAATCTGGTGGCTTCCAAAGAGAAGGCGCCGGTGACGAACTCGACGGTGACGGCGCGTGTCAGTTTGCATCCCACCGAAACTGGCGGTTTCAAGTTGAGCGTCGTGATGCAAGTGGAAGTCGCGGGCGTGAAGCAGGATGTGGCTCAGGCCTTGGTGGACAAGGCGCATCAGATTTGCCCTTATTCCAATGCGGTCAGGGGCAATATTGACGTGACCTTGGAAGTAAAAGCCGCCTGATGGCGGCGCGGCCGGCAGGGTGAAAGGATTGCCGCAGGCGCAAGCTGCCGGTAACCATTTTCCCGTTGCCTGCCGGCGGGCCAGCAGGGGCGCCTTCGCGGCCCTCTGCTGGTGATCGCTACCGGATTCAGCTGCGTGCCGGCGCGTGTGGGTAGGCCGGCGGCAGCGAGAAGATCAGTACAGGGTGCCCAGCACCGAGCGATCGAAATCATGCAGGTCACCGGTCTGGCCCGCCCGCACCTTATTGATCCATTGCGGGTCGGCCAGCAAGGCGCGGCCGACCGCGATCAAGTCGAACTCATCGCGTTCCAGGCGGCGCAATAAATCGTCCAGGCCGACAGCATGGGAACGTTCGCCCTTGAAGGCCGCGAGGAATTCGCCAGAGAGCCCAACGGAGCCGACGGAGATCGTGGGCGCGCCGGTGAGCTTCTTGGCCCAGCCGGCAAAGTTTAATCCTTGTTCGCCGTCGATTTCCGGGAATTCGGCTTCCCAGAAGCGCCGTTGCGAGCAATGCAGGATATCTGCGCCGGCATCGACCAGCGGTTGCAGCCAGTCCGCCATTTCATTGGGAGTGCTTGCGAGCTTGCAGGTGTAATCCTGCTGCTTCCATTGGCTCAGTCTCAGCAGAATGGGGAAGTCCGGCCCGACGGCCTGGCGCACGGCAGACAGCACTTCTGCGGCAAAGCGCGAGCGTTCGCGCAGGCTGGCGCCGCCATAGCGGTCGTTGCGCTGGTTGCTGCCATGCCAGAAAAACTGATCAATCAGATAGCCGTGGGCGGCATGGATTTCAGCGACATCGAAGCCCAGGCGTTGGGCATCGGCAGCAGCGCGGGCGAAAGCGGCGATGGTGTCGGCAATGTCTTCGTCACTCATGGCGGCCCCGTTAGGGTCATTCGGGCCATTCAGGCCCGAGGGGCTTTCAACGGGCGCTTCTGCTTGCCAGCCGCTGCTGCCCCGGGTGGCGCCGGTATGCCAGAGTTGCGGGCCCATGCGCCCGCCGGCGGCATGCACGGCCTGGATCACGGCTTGCCAGCCTGCCAGCGCGGCTGCGCCGTGAAAGAAAGGCACGCGCGGTTCGTTGCGGGAAGCGGGGCGGTCAATGACCGTCCCTTCAGAAAGAATCAGCCCGGCCCCTCCTTCTGCCCGCCGCTGGTAGTAGGCAGCGACATCAGCGCCGGGAATGCCGTCCGGAGAGAAATTGCGCGTCATGGGAGCCATGACGATCCGATTGGGCAGCGTCAGGGATTTGTACTGGAAGGGGCGAAACAGAAGGTCTAAGGCAGGCTTGGACATGGAACGGCAGCTCCAGAAAGAATGGGAACGGTGTTGTCCGGCCGGCGCCTGCGCAGCAGGGCAGCAGCGAGACAGGGGCTTTCAGTATATCTGCGCTGTCTGCCGGCAGGCCGTGTGGTTTCAGCGCTGTAACAGGCAGCGTGCCGGCGTTAGCGCACTGGCGGCCAGGCCAGGGGCCACAGGCCGGGCAGAAAGCATTCCGCGACCAGCAGGGGTTCCTGCTGTAGATGAAAAACCGAGCGTCTGGCCCAGAGCGCGGGGGGATCGGCGCTGTCTGCTGGCGGGCGCGGCGCGGGGGCGGGCAGGCGGGGGCAGGCCTGTGCCGCCAGCGCGGCCAGCGGGTGGCCGGCCTGCGGCGCGCTATATTCGAAAGCCGTGCGCGCGATACGCGGGTCTTCATACAAGAGTACGCCCAATGGCGTATTGCTGAGAGTGCGGATGTCCTGCCAGGCATGCGCGTCAGGGCGGTCCGGCGTCAGGCTGCGGCCCAGGACTGCGGGGGTACCGTTGACGCTCATCAGCACTTCCCGCAGCCAGCAGGGGGTATGGCCGGGGATACCCAGTGCCAGCGCTTCATCGTCAGCCGCCTGCGCGCTGCCCTCATAGAGGACAGTGAGCTGGAACTGGCCCAGCGCGCGCAATGCCCGGGTCAGTGAGCCGGGCAGGGCAAGCCACTGCGCCTGCAGCGCAGACAACGGCGGGGGAAGGCAGGCAGTCCACACGGGGGAATCGCGATAAAGGGGCTGGCAGGCGCAAGGCGCGTCGCCTGGCTGCGGCTGGCGGGGTTCAAGGATGGGGCAGATTGTACTAGCATGGAGGACAGAGGCTGCTGCCATCAGGTGGCGCGTTTGCTTGGCGCCGCTATCCTTGCATGTGTGCTTGAATCTGAACAGGAAACCCTATGTTGCTCGATGCCAAACATTCCCAGGTGGTGCTGGTGGACTACCAGACGAAGCTGATGCCGGTGATGCATGAGGCGGATTTTGTCGTGGCCAATGCCTTGCGGCTGGCCAAAATTGCGCAGCTGATGCAGGTGCCAGTCTGGGGCACGGAGCAGATTCCCGAAAAGCTGGGGCATAACGAGCCTGAACTGCGCGAGTTGTGTCTGAAAACACTCACCAAAACGCATTTCAGCGGGGTGCCGGATGGTTTGCTGACGCTGTTGCAAGGAACGGCCCATCCGGCCGTCAACGGCCCGGGCAGCGCCGTCTGCCAGCAGGATGGGCCAATGGCGCTGCAAACCTTGCCAGAACGCGCCAGTATTGTCGTGGCGGGTTGCGAAACACATATTTGCCTGTTGCAAACGGCCCTGGACTTGCTGACTGCCGGGCTGGAAGTCTGGGTGGTGACGGATGCCTGCAGTTCACGGACAGAGCGCAATCGTGATGCGGCGTTTGATCGTCTGGCGGCTGCCGGGGCAGAACTGGTCACAACGGAAATGGTGGCCTTTGAGTGGATGCGTGACTGCCAGCATGCGGCGTTCCGCAATGTCCAACGCCTGATCAAATAAGCAGGAAGCTGGCGCAGGAAAGGGCAGGCTGGTGCAGCGCCAGCGCTTTCTTGAGCCAAAATCCAGCGCCAAGATCCTGGGCCAAAATCCAGCGCCAAGATCAGGGGCCAAGATCCGTGGCCAAGATCCGTGGCCAAGAAAGGCCGCGCTTGGCACGCGGCCTGCTATCAAATTTTTTCACTTTATGCCCTGGGGCGTGCGTATGACTGTGTCGGCGACTTCCGTGAATATTTCCATCAACTCGCCGGATTGGCGTGGCCAGGCGCTCTCCAATTTCGGATTGTCGCCATTTCTTTTTGAAGGGCAGTTGTTTGCTTCCATCGAAGGCTTCATCCAGGGCATCAAGTTTCCGGAGTCGGACCCGCGCCGCGGGCAGGCTTTTCATCTGAGCGGCTGGGAGGCGAAACACCTGGGGGATGGCGCGGATCGCAGCGGCGCCTATTGGAATCAGACAAGCCTGGCATACGGTTCGGCCCAGCACCATCAACTGATCGGTGCTGCAATCCGGGCGCGCATCGAACAGTCGCCAGGCCTGCAGGCCGTCTTGCGTTCGACGGCGGGCGCCACGCTAGTGCATGAAACCGGGCATGTCGAATCCCCGACCACTTCCTTGCCTGCGGCGGTATTTCTCGGGGTGCTCAACGATATCCGGGAGAAACTGCTGCAAGCGTCTGACGCTTAGGTGGTTTGAGTGGCTTGAGTGGCTTAGGCGGCTTAGGCGGCTTAGGCAGTTTGTTAAGTATTTTATTAAGATGCCTGTTCGGCCTCGGGGGCGGCGGGCCGATTGGTCTGGCTGATGCCTGCATGCAAGGCATCAAGCGCCGTGAAAAAGACTTGCTCGGGGTCGATCAGGCCAAGTTGCGGCGCAATCTGCCGTGTCAGCGGATAGTGTTCGGCCGGGAGACGGGCGATATCTTCGATTTCTTCCGGGGCCGCCTGGCGGATCAGGCCGCCGATTTCTGCCATGGATAGGCCATAGACCGTGGCATACCAGCCCAGGCACACGGCAGGCAGCCGCTGTGCCGGCACGCCTGCCTGTGATAGCGCTTGATAGACCATTTCAATGTGCAGGAAATCCGCCAGGCCGGTGTGCAGGAAACGTTGCAGCAGGCCGAATGTTTGCGGATAGGCCAGGGCCAGTTGCCGGTACTGGCTGGCCAGATTCCGCAAACGGTCCTGCCAGGGCAGGCTGTCATCCACGGCTTGCAGGCGGGCCGTCAGCCAGTCTGCCATGGCCCGTTGCAGGCCATCCTTGGATTTGAAGTGATAGAGCAGGGCCATGGGGTCGCAATTGGCCCGCTCACCGAGCTTGCGCAGGGAAAATCCGCTTTCCTGCGCGCTTTCCATCAAGGCAATAGCTGTCTCGACCAGCGCGTCCTTATCCAGGCCGCGAGGTCCGGGAACCACGCGTGTTTTCATGACCATAGACATGGCGCCATTCTTGCAAAACTCTGCCCCAGGAGCAAGCCAGGAGTGATGGCAAGCGCGGCGCCTGCCGCGTGTCCGGCGGCGCGAACCTGTGTTTCCGCAGGCTAATTCTACAGTGTAGAATTAGCTTTTGACGGTGGCATCGGGGCAGGCATGGGCATGCTGCCGGGTGCAGGACGAGAGGCCGCATCAGGCTCTCGGCATGGGCAACAGACAAAATCCGGGCGTGACATGTTGAGTTGGGTATTCCTGCTGTTATCCAGCGGGCTGGAAGTGATGTGGGCGGCCGGCCTGAAATACGCGGCGACGCCGCTGCAATGGTCTTTGACCATCCTTTGCATGGCGGGCAGTTTCGTGTTCATGCTGCTGGCCTCAAAGCGCATGGGGGCCGCGCTGGCCTACGTATTTTTCGTGACCTTCGGGGCGGTTGGCACCTATTTGCTGGACGTGGCTTATTTTGGCAAGGAACCCAAGTTGCTGGCGGTGGCGGCCATCGCCGTCATCCTATGGTCGGTCGCGCGTCTGCATCAGGTGAAATGAGATGAACTGGGTGTATTTGCTGCTGGCAGGCGTGCTGGAAATTTTCGTGGTTGCCGGCATCCGGGATATGGCCTTGAAACGCTATGCGCGCGGTATCGTGGTGTACGCGCTGGGGATCAGCACTTCCCTGTCATTTCTGTATCTGGCCATGCGCAGCATTGATGTGTCGGTCGCCTATACCGCCTACACCGGTATCGGTGTCATCGGAACGGTGCTGGCTGGCATTTTCTTCTGGGGAGATAAAAACGGCGCCAGGAAGTTCATCTACCTGGCGCTGATTGTGGGCGGCATTGTGGTGCTGAAACTGGCGGGATAAGCGCCAGGGCAGGCTGGCGCCGCCGGGATCAGACGATATCGTCCACCACGCCGCCATCCACGCGCAAGGCTGCGCCGGATGTCGCGCTGGCTTGCTGCGAGCAGACGTACACCACCATGTTGGCGACTTCCTCGACGGTTGCCGTGCGCTGAATGATGGAGCTGGGGCGGTGGGTCATGACAAACTCACGCGCCAGCACTTCTAGCGGTTTGCCGGTACGGGCGACTTCATCCTTCATCATTTCGGCAAAGCCGTCCGAAAGTGTCGGGCCGGGCAGAACGCTGTTCACGGTAACGCCCGTGCCCGCCATGCGTTTGGCCAGCCCCCGTGACAAGGCCAGCTGCGCCGTTTTGGACACGCCGTAATGCACCATATCCGCCGGAATATTGCGCGCGGATTCCGAGGCGATAAAGACCACGCGGCCCCATTGCTGCGTGGCCATGGCGGGCAGCAAGGCTCGCGCCAGCCGTACGCCGCTCATGACATTGGTCTGCCAGTATTCTTCCCAGACCTCATCGCTGGTGTCGAAAAAATCCCTGGGGCCGTAGATCCCGGCGTTATTGATCAGGATGTCCACAGGGCCGGGCAGCACATCCAGCAGCGTTTGGGCGCCGTCTGCGCTGCCCAGGTCGGCGGCCACGCCATGCACGGAGGCCTGGGGCTGCTCTGCCTGCAAGCGGTCGCGGGCGCGGGTGATGCCGGCCTGGCTGCGGCCGTTGAGAATAACGCTGGCGCCGCTGGCGGCCAGCCCCTGGGCAATGGCAAAACCGATGCCGCCTGTGGAGGCGGTGATTAGCGCGGTCTTGCCGGAAAGGTCGATTTTCATTGGGTGTCTGTCTCCGTTTGTGCCCTGGCCGATTCGGGCGTGATCCGGGCGGGATTCGGGTGGCCAGTGGCAGTGTTCAGCATAGCAGTTTGCCGGGTATGGGAATCAGTTCCATGAAGGGGGCGGGGCTGGCGCTGCGCCAGCCCGGTGATTCAATACGCCTGCAACAGCTGTTGCAGCACGTCATCCTTGATTTGCAGGATATTGAATAGCCCCAAGGCGCGCAGAGCGGGCAGCGCAGCAATCATGTCGCGCTCCGCTTCGGCGCGCTGGGCGGCTGTGCTATGGGTATCCAGCCAGGCTGTCGCATTGGCGAGAAAAGCGCCGACACTGCCTTTGCGGATGACAACGCCGTTGAGTTCGACTTGGTTCTGGTGGCCGGGAAGAATATCGTGGGCTTGCATGACTGGCTCCTTTGGATGAAAAAGTCATGCAAACATCATAGGTATTCAAGTGCGGCTGTAATACGATAGAAGAGACGATAAATGTTCTTTTAAGGCCAAAAAATGGAGGCATGGATGTTGCCGACCAACGCTGCTGCGGATACCTTGCCCCTGATCGCGGCAGAGCTTGCCGATGCGCAGGCCGGGCCTATCTTGGCCGTTGGCGCGCAGCAAAGCCGCAGCGGGCGCGTGACACCGTGGCACAGGCATGCGCGGGGCCAGCTGCTGGGGGTCATGCGTGGTTTGCTGGCCGTCGAGACCGGTCAGGGAAAATGGGCCGTGCCCGCGGATGGCGCCATCTGGATTCCCCCTGGTTTGCCGCATGGCCTGCAAGCGCATGGCGCATTTTCAGGATGGAGTATTTACATACGGCCTGACGCCTGCCGGGATCTGCCGGCGCAGGTTGGCCTCTGGCAAAGTTCGGCGCTGCTGCAGGCCGCAGTGATGCGGGCGGCGCAATGGCCGGCGGCAGCCGAGCGGGACAGCGAACTGGACGAGGCTCAGCAGCGTCTGGCGGGCGTGATACTGGATGAAATCCATGGTTTGCCGCCCTTGGCGCTGGGCCTGCCTTTGCCGCAACAGGCAGCCTTGCTGAAAATCGCTCGGGCCTTGATCGCGCAGCCGGGAGAGCGGCGCAGTATGGCGCAATGGGCCCGGTGGGCAGGCATGGCACCGCGTTCGCTGAGCCGCCACTTCAGTCAGGAAACCGGCTACAGCTTCGCCGCCTGGCGCCAGCGGCTGCGTTTATTGCAGGCGTTGGAAAGGCTGGCGGCAGGCCGGGCAGTGACAGATGTCGCCATGGAACTGGGCTATGCGAGCACCAGCACTTTCATTGCCATCTTCAAGCGTCTCTTTGGGATAACGCCCGGGCGCTATCTGGAGACAACAGCGTTAGCCGGAGGGGGCGACGCTATTGGTACTGATCGTGCTATTGGCACTATCAGTACTGTCGGCGCTGCTGATGTCCCCGGCGGTCTCAGGCGCGGCGGATAAGGGGGCGTTCCTCGGCGCGCAGGGTGAGCACTTGCACGCCGTCCTTGGTGACTGCGACAGTGTGTTCGAATTGTGCCGAAAGCAGGCCATCACTGGTCACGACCGTCCAGCCGTCGTCCTCTGTGCGGACATTGCGCCGGCCTTCATTAAGCATGGGCTCTATCGTGAACGTCATGCCCTCGCGCAGGCGCAGTCCGGTGCGCGGCTGTCCCCAGTGCAAAACTTGCGGCGGCTCGTGCATTTCGCGTCCTATGCCGTGCCCGCAGTAGTCCCGCACGACGCTATAGCCATGACGGCGCGCATGCTGGCTGATGGCATAGCCGATATCGCCCAGCCGGGCGCCGGGTTTGACGGCAGCAATTCCCTTCCACATGGCTTCGTAAGTGACCTGCACCAATTGCTGGGCGGCAGGTGTGACCGTGCCTATGCAATACATCTTGCTGGAATCAGCGATGAAGCCGTTTTTCTCCAGGGTGATATCGAAATTCACGATATCGCCATCTTGCAGAACATCCATCAAGGCGGGGACGCCATGGCAGACCACCTGATTGCGCGACGCATTCAGCGCATAGGCATAGCCGTATTGCCCCTTGCTGGCGGGGCGCGCCTGCAAATCACTGACGATGTACTGATCCACCATATTATTCACCTGCATGGTGGACATACCGCGCAAGGGCAGGGTATCCAGATAGGCGAACACCTGCGCCAGCAGGCGGCCCGCTTCGGCCATCAAGGCCAGTTCTTCAGGGGATTTGGTCATGCCGCGGTTACCTGGAGGATTGCGCAGATCGCAGGGGCGATACGCTGAGAGAATATATATGAATCATATATGAATCATATCATTTCAGCGGGACAAGGGCTGGCCGTTCTCGCGCCCAGACCGCAGCCGCAGAACTCCGGGGCTGGTCAGCTGGGTTTGAGCCGGCAACAAAAAAGCCACCCGTCTGGGTGGTTTCACTGTCCTGCCGAGGCAGGAGAAATTCTGGTGGCGCATCCCTGATTCGAACAGGGGCCTGCGGAGGATGATTCAGTTTGATGGTAAGGACTTAGCAGGGTTGCAGGGTAAACAACACCCACCCACTTAACCAACAGCGTGTGTGTTCAGCGGTGTGGCAAGGATTCGCTGCGCCGGGCACTCACCCGGTCCCGGCAAGCCGGGTGGCGGCGTCCGTGCCCATCCTTGACATGGCGCACGCCGTTTAGGTAAGTTTCTCCGTTATGTTCCCCCCGACCACAGACAATGCCTGACAAGTTACGCCTGCGCCGCTTCGGCCTGAACACTCAGGGACGAGACTTCGCCGTGGGCGACATTCACGGTTGTTTCAGCAAGCTGGATGCTGCGCTGCGCAAGGTGCGTTTTTCCGCGGCGCATGATCGGTTATTCGCGGTGGGTGATCTGGTTGACCGAGGGCCAGAGTCAGCCGTGGTGCTGGAATGGCTTGCGCAACCTTGGTTTCATTCTGTCTGCGGCAATCACGACCTGATGACATGGCGCCGGGCGTCGGGTGATCCACTGCCGGATATTGACCATGCCGCGCATGGCGGGCAATGGCTCGATAGCCTGGATGAACTGAAGCGTCAGCGTATTGCACAAAGCCTGCGTGAGCTGCCCTTGGCGATTGAAGTCGAGACATCAAATGGGCCAGTGGGCATCATCCATGCCGACTACCCCTATGACGACTGGCAGGCCGTATATGAGCGCCAGTTCAGCACCGAGGATGAAGATACCTGCCTTTGGTCGATTGGCCGTTACCGCAGCGGATACAAGCAGCCTGTCCGCAATGTCCGCGCCATCGTGCATGGTCACATGACCGTGAGCAAGATGGCGCAGTTGGGTAACGTGTTTTTCATCGACACCGGGGGATGGCGCGATGGCGGCAAATTCACGCTGTTGAATTTGCAGACTTTGAAGGCCGTCAATTAGAACGGATACTGGGCATCCCTTTGTTTTTCGAGCTGAACTCCTGCCGCACCTGTGCTTCTTTGGCATTCACGCAATTGACGGTGCTGTCCAGTTTCCCAGGATTGTTCACGCATTCTTCGATTTTCGCCGCGCGTTCAGTCGGGTGGTCTAGGTAGTACTGCACGTCATGCTCTTTTTCCGAGCTGCATGCGGATAGGATGGTGAGGGCGGCAATACCAACGAATGGCTTGAAATTCATGGTTCCTCCAAACAAAGATGGGAAAACCATAGCCCGGTCGCTAGCATCGTGCAATCCATGAATTGCTGTCGTTTGTAGCGTTGTATGTTGCATGGAGAGATACAACACGACAGAGGCGAGATATTAGCGATTTGACGTACTCGTGCAGGGCCACAAAGCGCACGCTGTGTCAGTCTTGTATGCCGCTGCTGCTGCCGCTGCCGAAGCACAGCCTGGAATGGCTTTTTCGGCTGGCTGCGGCCCATATCAATGGCGGGAACATCTTCCCTTGCGCTGCATCCTGGGCCGCCAGGATTTGAAGGCCACGGTGTGATGCGCACACCTTGCGCCAGGCCGTCCGGACGTAGTCACAACCTTCAAGCGGTTGATGTCTTGATCCTGCGTTGACACTTTGCTGACCCTCAAACCGCAGACAACAAAAAAGCCACCCGGCTGGGTGGCTTCAATGTCCTGCCGAAGCAGGAGAAATTCTGGTGGCGCATCCCTGATTCGAACAGGGGACCTGCGGATTATGATTCCGTCGCTCTAACCGGCTGAGCTAATGCGCCTTTCTGTCTTTGCTTTGTGCTGATTAAGCATGGCAGCGAAGAAGAGACAGTAATTCTAGCATGGAAGTTGGGTTTGTGTGCAAGCCTTTTGCGTCAGGGCTTAGGCAGCGTCCATGCCGTGGTTTTGTTTGGTTGCGGTGGTGGCGTCGGAGGCCAGGTAGGCCAGCAGTTTGCGGCCGGCTTCAGCGTATTGCGAGCTGCTGGCGATGCCGCCAGAGAAGGTGGTGACGATGGCCATGTCATCAGGCAGTGAGCCGAGAATTTCTATGCCGGTCAGCGGCAAGAGTTCGCTCAGTTGCTGGAAGCCCAGTTCCACTTCGCCCTTGGCGACCAGGCTGCCGACCGGCACGCCCGGGGGCGCCTGGACGATGCGGTCTTTGATGGTGTCGGCAATGCCCCATTGTTCGAAGCGCTTGGCCAGCTGCACCCCGCTCGGGCCGGTGGAGTAGCTCAGGCTGCCGGCAGCCAGAACGGCCTCGCGTACCGCGGTTTCATTGCTGATATCAGGGCGCTTGGCGCCGGCGCGCACGGCAACGGCGGTACTGGAGTGCACCAGATCGGTACGGGTGCCGGCCACGATGTGCTGTTTGGCGCTGAGCTTTTCGATGGCATCCGCGGCAAGCACGACGATATCGAAGTTCTCTCCGGCTTCGACACGTTGCGCAGCAGTGACGCCGCCGACAGATTCGACACGCACGGCGATGCCGGTTTGCTGTTCAAAGTCCGCGGCCAGATCCTGCAGAATGGATTTGGTCGCCATGGAAGAAATCAGATGCAGGGATGTCGCCATGGTGATGTCTGTTTTGTCTCTTGGGGGAATCAATAAGGCAGCGGCAGCCGCTGCCAGGTGAGGGCAACAGCATAGCGCAAGTTGAATCGGATTCCATATGAATAAAAAAAGCGCCAGCGGAAGTGCAGTGACTTCTGCTGGCGCTGCGGCTTGGCCGGATCAGCGTTTGGTTTCGCTGGGCGGGATGGGGATCAGGTGGCCATCGGCCGAGATGCGCACGGAACGCCCCGCGCACCAGCCGGCGTAGATCAGGGTGGCGCTCAACAGGCAGCAGACCAGCAGCGGCATGCTCCAGTTGCCGGAGGCATCATGAATGCTGCCCAGCAGGCTGGGGCCGGTGCAAGCCAGAAGATAGCCCGCGCTTTGCGCCATGCCGGACAGTGATGCCGCCTGGCCTGCCGTGCTGACGCGTGTGCCCATGAAGGACAGCGCCAGAATGAAGACGCCGCCATTGCCCATGCCAAAGAGCGTGGCCCAGAACGTGCTCCAGGAGGGGAACAGCCACAGGCCGCCCAGGCTGACGAGGGAGAGGGTGCTGATGGCGACTGCCAGTTTGCGCTGGTCCGAACTGCGGCGCACGATGGGCATCATCAGCAGGCCGATGATGGAGGCGCCGAATTGCATGATGCCGTGCGCTGTGCCGGCGGCGGCAGGGCTGTAGCCTGCGTCATTCATGATGGCGGGCAGCCAGCTCATGACGGAATAGAACAGGAAGGAATTCATGCCCAGGAAAAAGGTGACTTGCCAGCTGATGGCATGGCGCCAGACCGGGGTGCGGACCTGATTGCTGGCGGGCCCGGATGCGGTATCGACCCGCGGGCGGCGCGCCAGGGGCAGCCAGCAGACCAGGCTGATGGCCGGAATCAAGCCAGTGCAGAGCAGCGCAAAGCGCCAGCCCAGACCGGTCATGTCAGCCAGCGGGATGGCCAGGCTGGAGCTGAATGCGGCCACGGTGCCCATGGTCAGGGCATAAACGGAAGTCAGTACCGCGATCTGGCCGGGGAAGTCGCGCTTGAGCAGGCTGGGCAGCAGAACGTTGCCGATCGCAATCCCGACGCCAATGGCGCTGGTGCCGATAAACAGCAAGGGCAGCGGCCCGCTGGAACGGATGGCGACGCCTAGCAGGATCAGGATCAGGGCGCTGACCAGTGCCCGTTCCAGTCCGACACGCCGGGCCAGCAAGGGGGCCAGCGGCGAGACAATACCGAAGACCAGCAAGGGGATGGCGGTAATGGTGCCGGCGGTGGCGGCGTTCAGGCCGAAGCTTTCCTGGATCTGGGTCAGCAGCGGCGCCAGCGATGTCATCGGGGCCCGCAAGTTGCAGGCAAACAGCAGGATGCAGATGATGAGCAGCAGGCGACCGCGTGAATCCGGGTCCTGTGGTGATGAAAGTTGCGCCAAAAAGCGCCCCAGGCGGCTTGAAGCGTGTTGCGGGTCTGACGTAGTGGACATGGAACCGTATTCAAAAAGATGGGAGAGCAGCTTGATGGGTACTCTACCTTGTATTCTGTTGCATGGATTTCGATAAAATGACTTTCAATATCTAAAAACTGCCATAAGCGCCGTTGACTGGGCAATTCTGTGTCTGGCAGCGGGGCATGGCGTGTGCCGGGCGTTGGGGCAGTGCCGATGGCGGGCGCTGGCGGGCGGCGGCATGAAAGGAAAGGGATTATGTATTGTCCGCGATATTTCGACCCGGATGCGGCATCGGATGCGCTGAGCGCATTGCGTCTGGATGTCGATGGCCAGGAGCAGGAATTGCCCATGCACCGTCACCGCAAAGGGCAGCTGGTGCTGGCGCTCAAGGGCGCCGTGATTTGCCGCGAACCGCGCGGTTTCTGGATGCTGCCTGCCAATAGCGCCATGTGGATTCCTGGCGGCGTGGCGCACAGTAACCGCGCGCTGGGGGAGGCGCAGGTCTATTTCCTGTTTGTCGAACCTTGCGCCGTGCCCATGCCGGATCAGTGCTGCATGCTGCGCATGACGCCGCTGGCGCGGGAAATGGTGCGTTATCTGGCCGAAGACCAGGCTGGGGAGACCGATGGCGTGGTGCGCCAGAGTTTCGTGCAGGTGCTGCTGGATCAGTTATCCCGTTTGCCGGTGCAGGCGCTGTATTGCCCGGTTTCTGAAGATGGCCGTTTGCAGTATATTGCGCGCTCTTTGCTGGCCGATCCGGGGGACCGCAGCACGCTGCCGCAGTGGGCGGCACGGGTGGCGATGAGTGAGCGCACGCTGGCCCGGCGGACGCGGGAACTGACCGGCATGACATTCGGCCGCTGGCGCCAGCAATTACAGTTGTTGCATGCCGTGCAGCGCCTGGCGGTGGGAACGTCGGTACAAGCTGTGGCGGCGGAGCTGGGCTATGAGTCGGTTCACGCTTTCATTACGATGTTCAAAGGGCGTATCGGCCAGTCGCCAGGACGTTTCAGCCTGGACAGGCGGATGGGAGACGCAGCATGAGTTTCAAGGTATTCGATCTGGAATGTGACCAGGGCCATGTATTTGAGGGCTGGTTTCGCTCGCATGAAGATTATGCCGCGCAGCAGGCGCAGGGCATGGTGCAATGTCCTGCCTGTCAAAGCACGGCAGTCAGCCGCCGCTTATCAGCGCCCAGCGTGCATACCGCCAAGCGGACGGGGGCGGCTGCCGCGCCTGCCGTCAGCAGCGAGCAGGCAGAACAGCAACGCGTGGTCAGGGAAGTGTTCGCCAAGGTGCGCGAGCATTTGCGCCAGGTCGAGAATGTTGGGGATGATTTTGTGAGCGAAGCCCGGCGCATTCATGCCGGCGAGGCTGCGGAGCGCCCGATCCGCGGCACCGCGACGGCTGCCGAGCGGCGCGAATTGGCAGAGGAAGGCATAGATGCGCTGGCCGTGCCCTTTCCGCTGGATGATGAGCCCTTGCACTGAGGGCGGCGAACGCACCGGCTGCGATGCCGCTATCCAACGATGCCAAGGGCTGCGCTGCCCGCCCCGCCAGCCTGCGCCGCTTCAGAAGCGGCGCAGGCTGGTGTTCAGACGGTAAGGCGGGCAGGTAAAACAAGCACAAATAAAGCAGGCACAAATAAAGCGGACAGGGTCAGTCTTCGTGCGTGTCGTGCGTGGCGGCCTTGCCGGGCTTCCAGTAGCCGGAGGCGCGGATCCACTTGGCTTGCGCCGCGCGCTCGCTCAGCAGGTATTGGCGCAGGGTTTTGGCCGTCGCGCTTTCGCATGCCACCCAGGCGTAGTAATCCCCTGCGGGGAAGTCCAGCGTTTGCAGTTTTTTCAGCATGGCATCGCTTTGGCCAGCGGCTGCGCCGCGGCGCAAGGCCCAATGCACATCGACCTTGGCGCCAGCCGTAATGGGCAGCTCGTGTTCTTCCGAGTCGATTTCAATGACGGCAATGGCCCGGGCGTCCGCAGGCAGTTCTTCCAGGCGGCGGGAAATGGCGGGGATGGCGGTTTCATCACCGACCAGCAAGTGCCAATCGAAGTTCGCGGGCACGATGAAGGAACCGCGCGGCCCGGCGATGCCCAGCTCGTCGCCCGGTTCGGCCTTGCGCGCCCAATCGGTGGCCACGCCTTCGTCGTGCAGGGCGAAGTCTATGGTCAGCAGACGCTGTTCAGCATCAAAGTAGCGGGGGGTGTAGTCACGCGCCAGCGGACGTTTGCCGTCCGGCCAGGCAATGCCTTCTTCCGTGACCGTCGGGCGCGGAATTTCGCCGGTATCAGGGTCGGGGAAAATCAGTTTGGCGTGGTCGTCGAAACCGGGGCTGAAAAAACCTTGGAGTTCATCGCCGGTCAAGGTCAGGCGCAGCAGGCTGGGGCTGAGCAGTTCACGGCTGACGACGTTGACGAGCCGGAAACGCAGCGGGTGGCGCTGGCGTTGGGGTTTGCGGTCGTCGCTATTCGGGGATGCAGAAGTGGAATTCGTCACGGGATTGCCTTGTATGGTAATAGCGGAACAAAACGTAGAAGATGGCGAAAAATGCAAATTGCAGAATACGGTAATGCGGGACTGCATGGCTGTGCGTGCTGACTCGAAGGCCGGGGCTGGAACTGGCTGAGCCGGGGGCTTTGCGGCGCTGGCAGAGGACCTGCCGTCTGCCTGGGCGGAGGGCGCAGTGGTCGGCACCTGCAGCATGATTCAGCTGGGTCTTGCGAGCATACACATAAGCAGACCAATAAGCGGACCACGCGCAGACCAACGAGCAGACCGCCATGCGGCTTGAGCCGCGCAAAAACCGGGCTGTCCTGGCGCATCAGGCAGAATACAGAAGCCGGCAGTGCTGGGCCTGACTGAGTCAGGCCGCTCTGAATTTACCCCTGCTGGATTTGCCAATATTGGATTTGCCAACACTGAGTGTCTGCACTGAGCTTGCCTGCCTGAGTCTGAGCTCACTAAATCTGAAAGCCCAAGCTTGAGATCACTAAGCCTGAAATATCAAGCTTGCAGTTTCAAGTCTGCAGTTGCATGCCCGACAGCGCGCCAGCAAGTAGCCAATGCAAGCCTGGAATGCTGTTCCCGCAAGCATGCGTAACACTAACAGTTATTCGTATTCTCGTCTCGCTTAACCCCCGGCCGGCGGGGTTAAGCAACTGTTTCGCTGCGTGTCAGTCTTTGGCGGGACGGGGGCGGCGGGGGGGGGGCAGCAAGAGGTAGCAAGAAGCCGGCTCAGCGTTTGGGCAGGAGCGAGCGGGGGTCAACGACGCGGCCGTCCTGGCGCACTTCAAAATACAGTGAGGGCTGACTGGTTTCGGTCTGGCCCATCTCCGCAATGGTCTGCCCTTGGCGTACGGTGGCGCCTTCTTGAACCAGCAGTTTGCGGTTATGGGCATAGACGCTGAGAAAACCATTGGCATGGCGGATGATCAGCATGTTGCCGTAGCCGCGCAGCGTGTTGTTGGCGTAGGCCACTGTGCCAGCGGCAGCGGCGACCACCGGTGTGCCGGCGGTGTTGCCAATGGTGATGCCGTTGGAACGCGCCTGGCCGAATTGCCGGATGATGTTGCCCGGCGCAGGCCAGACCAGCGCAATTTTCTTGGTGGGCGCGGTCGAGGCAGAGCTGCCGCTGGGGCGGCTGGTGTTGCTGGTGGCAGGGGCTGTGGCGGTGCTGTTGCGGCCGCTTGACGCTGTTTTGCTGCTGCTGGGCGTGCTGCCGCCAGCCGGCGCGGTCACCCGCAAGACCTGTCCCACATGGATCTGGTTGGGGTTGGACAGGTTGTTCCAGCGCACCAGACTGGACACGCTTTGTTTATTGGAGCGCGCAATCTGGTTGAGCGTATCGCCAGGCTGCACGCGGTAATGTCCGGCAGGAACGGGGCCGCTGGCGCCGTTGGAGCCTGTGGTGCCGCAGGCGGCGAGCAGGG
This sequence comes from Kerstersia sp., assembly GCF_052103615.1. Taxonomy (NCBI): domain Bacteria; kingdom Pseudomonadati; phylum Pseudomonadota; class Betaproteobacteria; order Burkholderiales; family Alcaligenaceae; genus Kerstersia; species Kerstersia sp. The sequence goes on from NZ_JBQEKA010000018.1 coordinate 31,230, forward strand.
CGGCCGAGAGCAGGGCAGCCGTCACCTGGGGGCGAAGGCAACGCAGACGGGACAGAAAGGTGGGGAAAGACCAGGATGTCATGGCGCGGCCAGCGACGGCACGGTTGAGAACCCGTACAAGAGTAACAAGGCCCGGCGCACTCATGCAATGCATGGCGGGCCGGGGCGTTTTCCAGGTGTTACGTTTCAGGCACTTCAGGCACTTCAGGCGCTTCAGGCGCTTCAGGCGGCGGCAGGTTGCGGCGGATGGTTGGGATGGCCGGGGCCATCAGGGTCATTATCGGCGTCGGGGCGGCCCCGCAGCGGCGGCAGGCCCAGCGTCAGGCGCAGGCGTTGGCAGTCCGGGTTGGGGCTGCCGTCGGCTTCCCAAAGACTGAATTCCCGGCAGGGGCTGGGCCGTTGCGTGTAGATGGCGCATGCGATACCTGGTTCGCCCACCGTGCCCTGTAGGGCCACGCAGCGCACTGGCGCCTGTTCGGTGCCTTTCATGCAAACACGGTGTGGGGTAACCGGCGTGGTCAATTCCGCGGGAACCCAGCCGCCGTTAAGGCCGTCGAGTTCTCCGAAATAGAAAGACACGCGGTAATGGGAGCAACAGGCGCCGCAATGCAGGCAGGGATTACTGTCCGGGTTGTCGTCGCGCAGCTCGGAAGAGGCGAGATCAGCCAGCGGCAGTGGCGTGTAGGTGAGGCTGTTGCTCATGGTCGGGGAGACAGATGGCTGGCCGGGGTCAGCGCGCCAGCGATAGTTGGGAGCCGATTTTATTGCGCCGGGCTACACCGGAAAACAGCTTTTTTTGTCATGGGCCAGGAGTGTTGCGCCATGACAGCACACGGCCCGGCCGCGGATGCAAAACCGGCACCGGAGAGCAGCAGGAATACTGTCTGACGGTGCCGGCAAGGGAAGCGGCTAGCAGGGGGAAGGGATTACATCAGACCCAGCCAGCGCCAGTAGGTCATGCCGAATGCCAGCATGAGCAGGTAGCCGACCAAGGTAATAATGATGCCGACCTTGGCAAACTGGCGTGCGTTAAAGGTATCCGTGCCCAGGCAAACCATATTCTGCGGCGCATTGATGGGCAGGATGAAGCCATAGCTCACGACAAAGCCCAGCAGCATGGACATGCCCAGCCGGTTGAATTCACCAGGCAGTGTTTGCAGCACGGTAATGAGGATGGGCAGCATGGCGGATGTCAGTGCGGTGGCGCTGGCAAAGCCTAGGTGGATGACGATGAGGAAGGCCGCCAGAATAGCGAAAATCGCCAGCGGGCCGATTTGATCCAGCCCGGTATGGTTGACGACTTGCGCGCCCAGCCATTGGCCCGCTTGCGTGCTCAGCAGGGCGGTGCCCAGGCTGATGCCAACGCCGAAGACGATGACCGTGCCCCAGGGAATGCGCGACTGCACATCTTTCCAGGTCATGATGCCTACGCGGGGCAGCATCAGCAGAACCAGGCCGGCGTAAGTGGTGGTCGTGGTGTCCAGATGATGCAGTTTGTTTTCCGATGCCCAGGCCAGCAGCAACAGAATCGACACCCCCATCAGGCGTTTCTGGGCGCTGGTGATCGGGCCCAGCGCCTGCAGGGAGTCTTTCACGGCCTGTTCGCCGCCGGGCACCTGATCGGTTTCCGGGGGCAGCAGCTTGAGCACCGTGACCAACAGGATCAGCGACATGATGAGCGACCAGGGCGCGCCGGCAATCAGCCAGTCGGCCCAGCTGACGCGCTCACCCAGGATTTGCTGCATAAAGCCCGCCGTGAGCAGGTTCTGCGCGGCAGCCGTCTGGATGCCGACGTTCCAGATACTGGTGGCCTGCGCCACCACAATCATGATGCCTGCGGCGATATTGGAGCGTTTGTCCACGCCGAAGGCGGAGATCACCCCCATCATGATGGGGACGACGCAGGCGCTGCGGGCGGTCGCGCTGGGCACGACGAGACTGAGGATGATGGTGACGGCGATGGCGCCGATCAGGATCCGCCGCGTGCTGGTGCCTATGCGTGATAGCGTGACCAGAGCGATGCGGCGGTCCAGCCCGGTATGCGTCATGGCGGCGGCAATGAAGAGGGCGCCGGCTACCAGCGCCAGCGCGCTATTGGAAAAGCCCTGCAGCGCCATATTGATGGCCGAAGACGTGCCGATCAGGGTGTCGGGGTCATTGATTTTGGGTGCCGTGCCCAGCAAGACGGCCATCAGCGCGGTAATCATGATGGCGCTGGCTTCGTAGGAAACCGCTTCCGTAATCCAGACCACCACGGCAAAAACCAGGATGGCCAGCATGCGGTGCCCGGCAACGGGCAGTTCTGCCGGCGTGGGCAGGAGCAGAACAGCGATCATCGCGGCGATGCCGCAGAGGAACGCGATTGGCATGGGTTTGGGCGCCTGGCCGGTGGGGGCGGCCGGGGTGGGGGGCGCAGGGGAAACCTGGGGGGAGGCAGATGAGACGCTCATGCGACGGCTCCTGTTACGGCTAGGGGAATAGGAATGAGTCCGCCGCCAGTGTACGTCGCGGGCATGACACCGTGGCAGGCTTCCTGTGACAGAACTTTGGCCTGGATCATGGCAGCTCGAAGTTCTTCGGTTTGCAGGGCGGGGCGGCGGCAGCGCCGCAGCAGTGGCGGTTCTTGGGCAAGCCGGGGGAATCGCTCTACAATGTCCCTCTTGTGCATTTCGGTGGCTGGCAGCGGCCGGCGCGCTGCAAAGTCTGCTGCGCGGCGTTTGATTGGCTGCAACCACTGTTTTGTCCCGCTGTTTTTTCTTACTTCTGACTGCTTTCCTGCACCATGGCAACCATCCTTCAGCATATTCCCGCCGGCCAGAAGGTCGGCATCGCTTTTTCCGGCGGACTGGACACCAGCGCGGCACTGCACTGGATGCGCGCCAAGGGCGCCGTTCCCTACGCCTACACGGCCAACCTGGGTCAGCCCGATGAAACCGATTACGAGGATATTCCCCGCCGCGCCATGCAGTATGGCGCCGAGGCTGCCCGTCTGATCGACTGCCGCGCGCAGCTGGCCGCCGAAGGCGTGGCCGCCTTGCAATCGGGCGCTTTCCACATTTCCTCCGCCGGTGCGACCTATTTCAATACCACGCCCATCGGTCGCGCTGTGACCGGCACGATGCTGGTTGCCGCCATGAAGGAAGATGGCGTCAATATCTGGGGTGATGGCAGCACCTTCAAGGGTAACGACATCGAGCGTTTCTACCGCTATGGCTTGCTGACCAACCCGGCGCTGAAAATCTACAAGCCCTGGCTGGATCAGGACTTCATCGACGAGCTGGGCGGCCGCGCCGAAATGTCCGAGTACATGAACCAGGCCGGTTTCGCGTACAAGATGAGCGCCGAAAAAGCCTATTCGACCGATTCGAATATGCTGGGCGCTACGCACGAAGCCAAGGATCTGGAACACCTGGACACGGGTATCCATATCGTTCAGCCCATCATGGGCGTGGCGTTCTGGCGCGATGAGGTTGTGGTCAAGCGCGAAGAAGTGACGGTCCGCTTTGAAGAGGGCGTGCCGGTCGCGCTGAATGGCGAAACTTTTGGCGACCTCGTGGAACTGATCCTTGAGGCCAACCGCATTGGCGGCCGCCATGGCCTGGGCATGAGCGACCAGATCGAAAACCGCATCATCGAAGCCAAGAGCCGCGGCATCTACGAGGCTCCGGGCCTGGCGCTGCTGTTCATCGCTTACGAGCGTCTGGTCAACGGCATCCATAACGAAGACACCATCGAGCAGTACCGCGAAAATGGCCGCCGCCTGGGCCGTCTGCTGTATCAGGGCCGCTGGTTCGATCCGCAAGCCATCATGTTGCGCGAAGCCAGCCAGCGCTGGGTGGCGCGTGCCGTGACGGGGGAAGTGACCCTGGAACTGCGCCGCGGCAATGACTACTCCATCTTGAACACTGTGTCGCCCAACCTGACGTATCAGCCTGAGCGCCTGAGCATGGAAAAGGTGGACGATGCACCGTTCTCGCCGGCTGACCGTATCGGCCAGCTCACGATGCGCAATCTGGATATCGTGGATACCCGCGACAAACTGATGATTTACACGCAATCCGGTTTGCTGCTGCCTGCCGGTGCGGGCGTGCCGCAACTGAAGGACGGCCGCGAGGAATAAGCGCGGCGGCCGGGCGGCCAAGCTGCCCGGCTGAGTCATGTGGCAATTCGCTGCAAGCCTGCCTCCGTAAGGAGGCAGGCTTTTTTCATGCTGGCTGAGTACTGTGCCTGGCCGCCTGCATCAGGCCGTCCTTGCGCCGCGTTTGCGCTGAATGGCCTGCGCCTGGCACGCCGCGCTAAAGGATGCGCGTAGCGGTCTAGTGAGCGTTATGCTGAGGATGTACTGAGGATGTACTGAGGATGTACTGAGGATGTGCTGAGGATGTGCTGAGGATGTGCTGAGGATGTGCTTGAGGATGCGCTGAGCGATCCGTCTGCTTCAGGCGGCCCGCCCGAAGGCCGGGCGGGCAGGGGCAAAAGAGTGCTGATTTCAGCACTCAGTATGCTGTGTTTTTATCCAGTTATTTTCTATGATGAGGGCATTGCCAGATCAGCAATGCTGTTTTTATCGTTTTATTCCTGAGTGGCAATGATGAATGGAAATTCCCTGAAGTTCTCAGGTACTTGCACTTTATCTACAGAATTTTCCTTGGGCTGCCATGTATTTTCCTTCCCTCTTGCCAAGCGTTTCGTGTTTTTTTCTGAAATCACCGGATCGGCCTTATCTGGCGACAGGATGCCGGGTAGATTTCAGCCATCAACGGCCTTCTCCCGCAGATGTGATGCACACGATTCTCATTATAGAAAAATTGCCCGTCGTGCGTCTTGGCGTACGCAATCTTTTGATCAACAACGGTTTCCCCCATGAAATCATCGAGTCGGTCAGTCTGCAGGCAGTGCCTGCCGAGCTGAGCCAGCCGGTGTCCCTGATCATTATTGACCCCGCCCAGGCAAGCGAAAGTGGCGACCGTCTGGTTTATCGAATACGCCGCCGTTTTCCCGGCGTGCCCGTCCTGTTCTTTTGCGGCCGGGATATCGACATTTATTCACCGCTGGCTGTACGCCTGGGGATCAGCGGTTTCATTGCCAAGGATGGTGAAGAGGTCACGGTCGCGGCGGCGGTGCGCATGGTGCTGGCCGGCATGCAGTGCTTCCCTGTCCTGGACCCGGCCGCCGTGGAGCGGCCGCGCTATCACGATTTGTCGCGCTTATCGGTCAGGGAGCTGGCGGTGCTGCGGCTGTTGCGGCAAGGCATGCGCAACAAGGAAGTCTCGACACGCCTCTGCCTGAGCGAAAAAACTGTCAGCGCGCATAAGCAGAACCTGTTCAGGAAACTGGGCGTGCGTTCGGTGCTGCAAATCTCCATTGCGCCTGAGGAAGAGGGGAAACAGGCGCTGCGGCTGGATGCGCCAGCGAGCGAAACACTGGGAAGCGTGCATTCCTGAAACGCCAGCGTGCCCGGCAGGCCGGGGCCGCTAGGGCAGTTCAGGATTGCTAGGGCTGTTCAGGGCTACGCTTGGCCGCAGGGTGTGTCGCAGAGGGAGCTGGAGGGCGTCGGAAGATAGAGGCCGGATAGACGCCCTCCTGGCTGAGGCGCAGGGCCATACATGACCATACAGGGCAGTGTAAGGCGTCAGATGAGGGGGGATGAAGCCAGATAGGGGCACAGGAGGGGCACAGCACAGGACGATTCCAGCAGCAGAGTGTCATGCGGCAGCCTGGTTTTTCCAATTTATCGAACGGCCTGAGGCGCTGGCCAGGACTGCGGGCATAATGAATTCCGGTCGCAAGCGGTGCCTATGACGCAAGCGGCCCGGCACCCTCAGGGGTGCCGTTTTTTTTGGGGGGCGCTGGCCGTATGACAATGCTGGGAAAAGGGCGCGCTCGGTGTTTGACTGGCGGAAAATAGCCTCAGACCTGAGGAAAATCAGCAGGAAATCGCTTCATTGACGGTAGAAACGATGCTCTTTCTAGTTTCCGGTAAAATGCTCTGCTAAGCTTTCCGCTTTCACTCCATACTTCAGAAAAATAGGTTTTTCATGCAGCCTGTGGTTGAAACCCTCTCCGGCCTCGAGCGCCGTATTGATCTGGCCGTTACTGTGGCCGATATCGAAAAGGAAGTGCAGGCGCAAATCAAGCGTCTTGCTCGCACGGCGAAACTGCCGGGCTTCCGTCCGGGCAAAGTGCCCCTGAATCTGCTTGAGCGCAGCCACGGCCCCAGCATCCGTTACGATGCCATCAACGCCGAAGTTGGCCGTGCGTTTGAGCAAGCCGTCCGCACCGCTGAATTGCGCGTGGCCGGTCAGCCCACCCTGGAGCCCAAGGCCGAAGGCGAAGGCCAGGAAGGCGTGCTGGCATTCAGCGCAACCTTCGAGGTGTACCCCGAAGTCAAGATCCCCGAGCTGGGCGCGCTGGAAATCACCCGCACGCTGGCCGAAGTCGGCGACGCCGAAGTTGACCGCACCATTGATGTGCTGCGCAAACAGCGCGCCACCTACGAAGCTCGCGCCGACCGCGCGGCAGCCGACGACGATCGCGTGACGCTGGATTTCAGCGGCAGCATCGACGGCGAACTGTTCGAAGGCGGCCAGGCAACTGATTTCCCCTTCGTGCTGGGCCAGGGCCGCATGCTGCCCGAGTTCGAAACGGCCGTGCGCGGCCTGAAGGCTGGCGAAAGCAAGACCTTCCCGCTGGCTTTCCCGGAAGACTACCCGGGCAAGGAAGTGGCTGGCAAAACGGCTGAATTCACCATCACGGTGAAGGAAGTCGCCGAAGCAGTGCTGCCGGAACTGAATGCCGAATTCGCCACGTCGCTGGGCCAGGCTGAAGGCGACGTCGCCAAGCTGCGCGAAGACATCCGTGTCAACCTGGAACGCGAAGTCAAGCTGCGCGCCCAGGGCCGCACCAAGTCCAGCGTGATGGATGCGCTGGTTGCCGCGTCCGAGTTCGACGTGCCCAAGGCTCTGGTTAACCAGGACGCCCAAGGCCGTGTGCAAGCTGCCCGTGAAGACCTGAAGCAACGCGGCGTGCCCAATGCCGAGTCGCTCAATATTCCGGTGGAAGCGTTTGCTGACGAATCCTCGCGCCGTGTGCGCCTGGGCCTGCTGGTGTCGGAACTGGTGAAGCAGGCTGCCCTGCAAGCCAAGCCGGAACAAGTGCGCGCCCGTATCGAAGAGTTCGCTCAGAACTACGAGCAGCCGGCACAAGTCGTGGCTTACTACTTGGCCGACAAGCAGCGTCGTGGTGAAATCGAAGCCGTGGTGGTCGAGGACAATGTGGTCGAACACATCCTGTCGCAAGCCAAGGTCACTGACGAGAACGTATCTTTCGAGCAATTGATGGGAACGGCCTGATATGCAGCGATTTACCGATTTCTATGCGTCCATGCACGGCGGCTCGTCCGTCACGCCTACTGGGCTGGGGTACATCCCCATGGTCGTCGAACAGTCCGGGCGCGGCGAGCGTTCGTACGACATCTACTCGCGCCTGCTAAAGGAGCGTCTGGTGTTTCTTGTCGGTCCCGTGAACGACAACAGCGCCAACCTGATCGTCGCCCAACTGCTGTTCCTGGAATCGGAAAATCCTGACAAGGACATCTCCCTCTACATCAACTCGCCTGGCGGGTCGGTGTATGCCGGCATGGCCATCTTTGACACCATGCAGTTCGTCAAGCCCGATGTGTCCACGCTGTGCACGGGTCTTGCGGCCAGCATGGGCGCGTTTCTGTTGGCAGCGGGCAAGCGCGGCAAGCGCTTCTCGCTGCCCAATTCGCGCATCATGATTCACCAGCCTTCTGGCGGTGCGCAGGGTCAGGCTACCGATATCCAGATCCAGGCGCGTGAAATCCTTGATTTGCGTGCCCGCCTGAACCGCATTCTGGCGGACAACACGGGGCAACCTGTGGAACGCATTGAGGTCGATACCGAACGCGACAACTTCATGTCTGCGGATGATGCCGCAGCTTATGGCTTGGTCGATCAGGTATTGAGTACGCGGGAATAATCCTCGCCGTCCGGAAAAGGCCTCAGCCTGACCGGACGAGGCCTGGCCAAGCTGACCAGGCCAGGTGAGGCATGTTTAATAGGGAGCCTTAGGCTCCTCCCAGTGGTGTCGGAGAATATCGGGCCAGCGGCCCGCTGTTCTTCACTACCGATACAGAGTCCATGACTGATAAAAAAGACCTGCTTGATGCGCGCGCGCCGCGCTGCTCGTTCTGCAACAAGAGCCAGCATGAAGTCAAAAAGCTGATCAAGGGTGAGGGTTCGGTTTATATCTGCAACGAGTGCATAGACCTGTCGCGCGATATCATCCGCGAAGAGTTGCAGCAGGAAGCCCGCCAGAATCAGCGCGATGAGTTGCCGACGCCAGCGGAAATCAAGACTTTCATGGACCAATATGTCATTGGTCAGGATGCTCCGAAGCGCATGCTGGCCGTGGCGGTCTATAACCATTACAAGCGTATCCGGCATCGCGACCATCTTGAGGATGGCGGTGTGGAACTGGCGAAGAGCAATATTTTGCTGATCGGGCCGACCGGCTCCGGCAAAACCTTGCTGGCCCAGACCTTGGCGCGGCAGTTGAACGTGCCGTTCGTGATGGCGGATGCCACGACGCTGACGGAAGCCGGTTATGTCGGCGAAGATGTCGAAAACATCATCCAGAAGCTGCTGCAAAGCTGCGATTACGATGTCGAAAAGGCACAGCGTGCCATCATTTATATCGACGAAATCGACAAAATTTCGCGCAAGGCGGATAACCCCTCCATTACGCGTGACGTATCGGGTGAAGGTGTCCAGCAGGCCTTGCTCAAACTGATTGAAGGCACAGTGGCTTCGGTGCCGCCGCAAGGCGGGCGCAAGCATCCCAACCAGGATTTTGTGCAGGTGGACACCACCAATATCCTGTTCATCGTGGGCGGCGCCTTCGATGGTCTGGAAAAGGTGATCCGCAATCGCACGGAAAAATCGGGTATTGGTTTTTCGGCGGATGTGAAGCAAAAGTCCGAGCGTTCGGTGGGCGAAGTTTTCACCGAAGTCGAGCCGGAAGACCTGGTCAAGTTCGGTCTGATCCCCGAGCTGGTGGGCCGTCTGCCTGTGGTGGCGACATTGCAGGAACTGGACGAAACGGCCCTGGTTCGCATCCTGACGGAGCCGCGCAACGCGATTGTCAAACAATTCCAGAAACTCTTCGAAATGGAAGAGGTCGAACTGGAGTTGTCGCCCGAAGCCGTGCATGCGGTGGCGCGCAAGGCGCTCAAGCGCAAGACGGGCGCGCGCGGCTTGCGGTCCATACTTGAATCTGCGCTGCTGGACACCATGTACCAGTTGCCCAGTGACGCCAGCATCCACAAGGTGTTTGTGGATGCGGACGTCATCGAAAAAGGGGCTGAGCCCCGTTTCTTCCGCGAGGAAGGAAATCTGCGCCGTTCGGTCGGAAACGCCGCCTGAGAGTGTCGATAAGGCATGAAAACCCTTTACTTTGAAGGGTTTTCATGAAATTTCAGGCCACTGGGCTTGTTTTTTCCGATATCGTCTCCATCTCTGACTCATCACAGGAAGCTGGCGGCATCGCGCTGCCATCCCATACGCTTCCCGAACTACAGTTTCTCTCCGAGGAAGCCTAATCATGTCAGTCAGCCGGGCCTTGCCTTCAGAACCCGTTGAATTGCCGCTGCTGCCTCTGCGCGACGTCGTGGTTTTCCCACATATGGTCATTCCATTGTTCGTGGGACGGCCGCGTTCGATCCAGGCACTGGAAGCGGCAATGGAAGCCGGAAAGAGCATCATGCTGGTGGCGCAGAAGTCCGCCAGCAAGGATGACCCTACGCCGGAAGATGTTTATGAAATTGGATGCGTTGCGAGCATTCTGCAGATGCTGAAACTGCCGGATGGCACCGTCAAGGTGCTGGTGGAAGGCACGCAGCGCGCCCGCATTGCACAAATTACCGATGGTGAAGCGCATTTCACCTGCTCGGTGACGCCCATTGAATCGGATACCCAATCCAATGCGGAAACCGAAGCTCTGCGCCGTGCTGTGGTCAGCCAGTTCGAGCAATACGTCAAGCTCAACAAGAAAATCCCGCCGGAAATCCTGACCTCGCTGTCCGGGATCGACGAAGCCGGGCGTCTGGCCGACACCATCGCTGCGCATTTGCCGCTCAAGCTGGAAGAAAAACAGCGCATGCTGGAAGTGTTCGGGACGACCGAACGCCTGGAAACGCTGCTGAGCCAGCTGGAAACGGAAATCGACATTCTCCAGGTGGAGAAGCGTATCCGTGGCCGCGTCAAAAAGCAGATGGAAAAAAGCCAGCGTGACTACTATCTGAATGAGCAGGTCAAGGCCATTCAGAAGGAGCTGGGCGAAGGCGAGGAAGGCGCTGATCTCGAAGAACTCGAGAAAAAGATCGCTGCCGCGCAAATGCCCAAGGAAGCGCGCAAAAAAGCAGATGCCGAGCTGAAAAAGCTCAAGCTGATGTCGCCCATGTCGGCGGAAGCGACCGTAGTGCGTACCTATATTGATACGCTGATCGGTTTGCCGTGGCGCAAGAAGAGCCGCGTCAACAACTCGCTGGATAATGCCGAGCGGGTGCTGGACGGCGACCACTATGGCCTGGAAAAGGTCAAGGAACGCATTCTGGAGCACCTCGCGGTGCAGCAGCGTGTGGACAAGGTCAAGGCGCCGATTCTGTGCCTGGTGGGGCCTCCCGGGGTCGGCAAGACCTCGCTGGGGCAGTCCATTGCCAAGGCGACGAACCGCAAGTTCGTGCGCATGGCGCTGGGCGGCGTGCGTGACGAGGCCGAAATTCGCGGTCACCGCCGTACCTATATCGGCTCCATGCCTGGCAAGATTTTGCAGAACATGGGCAAGGTCGCCGTGCGCAATCCTTTGTTCCTGCTCGACGAAATCGACAAGCTGGGCATGGATTTCCGTGGCGATCCCGCATCGGCCTTGCTGGAAGTGTTGGATCCGGAACAGAACCACACCTTCCAGGATCACTATGTCGAAGTGGACTTCGACCTGTCGGACGTCATGTTTGTTGCGACCAGCAACACCTTGAACATCCCGCCGGCGCTGCTGGACCGTATGGAAGTGATCCGCCTTTCCGGTTACACCGAAGAGGAAAAGATCCGCATCGCGCGTGAGCATTTGCTGCCCAAGCTGATGAAGAACAACGGCGTGCGCGAAGGCGAGCTACAGGTTGAGGAAGATGCGCTGCGCGACATCGTGCGTTATTACACGCGTGAAGCCGGTGTGCGTTCGCTTGAGCGTGAGGTTGGCAAAATTTGCCGCAAGGTGATCCGCCAACTGATCAAGCGCGTGGAAGACAAGGTTGAAGGCGAAGCCAAGATCGTTGTGGTCAACAGCGAAAATCTGGCGGATTACCTGGGCGTGCGGCGCTACAGTTTCGGCGTGGCGGAGAAGGAAAACCAGATCGGCCAGGTCACCGGGCTGGCATGGACGGAAGTGGGGGGCGACTTGCTCACCATTGAAGTGGCCGACATGCCGGGCAAGGGTGTGATTCAGCGCACGGGTTCGCTGGGTGACGTGATGAAGGAATCGGTCGAAGCCGCCCGCAGCGTAGTGCGTTCGCGTGCCCGCCGTCTGGGTTTTGCCGACACCGTATTCGAAAAGCGCGACATGCACGTGCACGTTCCTGAAGGCGCGACGCCCAAGGATGGGCCGTCCGCAGGTATCGCCATCACGACGGCCATCGTGTCTGCGCTGTCGCACATTCCTGTGCGTGCCGATGTCGCCATGACAGGTGAAATCACGCTGCGCGGTGAGGTGCTGGCGATCGGCGGCTTGAAGGAAAAGCTGCTGGCCGCCCATCGCGGGGGAATTAAGAAGGTTTTGATTCCCGAAGAAAACGTGAAGGATCTCACCGAAATTCCGGACAACGTGAAGAACCAGCTGGAGATTGTGCCGGTACGCTGGATCGACGCGGTGCTGGAACATGCGCTGGAACGCTTGCCTACGCCTCTGCCTGAGGAAGAAGCCAAGCCGGAAGAACCGGTGGTTGCTTCCGGTTCCAAGCCGGGTGAGCCGGGCGCGGTGCTGAAGCACTGATGGACTGATGCATGAAGGCAGGCGCGTCATGCGCCTGACCGGAAAACCCCTGGATGCCTTGATGGCGCCCAGGGGTTTTTTTATTGCTGCCAAAGGCTGCACAATGTGTCGAGTGCCTGGGAGCCGTGTGAGGCGGGCGGCTTGTGGTTTGCGGCAAGAGGCTAGCGCCGTGCCGATTAGGCTTGGCGTGTTGAACACCTTCTGTCACCGCCCGCCAGGCGCCCAGGCTACGGCGTAAGGCGTGCGGCGGGTTTAAGGTTTGACGGCTTCAAAGGTGATGATGGTGTCCGCGTCCGTCGGCCAGCGGCCATGCGCATAGCTGCCCGAGACTGTGATGCTGCCGGTGAAGCCTGCTGCCCGCAAAGCGGCGAGCATTTCCTGGACGCCCCACCAGCGCAGGCTGAAGGACTCCAGTTCGGTGCTTTGCAGCAGGCCGTTTTCCCAGGCTTCATAGCGCAGCAGGTCCACGGATATCTGATTGATGTGGTCGGTCTGCAGGCGGTCGCAGGTCAGGGTGAGTTGCTGCGCGGGGGAGGGTTGCCAGGCCCGCACGGAGTGGCCGCCGGTGTGAATGGCGTGCGCCGGGTCCAGATCCAGAATCAGGCGGCCCTGGGTTTGCAGGGCGTGATGGCAACGCCGGAGAACGTCCGTGGCGGCAGCGTGATCAGTGATGAGTTGAAACGATCCGGCGGGAATGATGATGGCGGCGAATGGCTGGTCGTACTGGAATGCTTCAAAGGTCTGTTGCGTGACGGGCGCGGGCAGGCCGCGCTGCGCGCATTCGGTGCGGCATAAGGCCAGCATGTCTGCCGAGGCATCGAAACCGTGAATATCCAACCCGGCCTGTAACAGGGGGATGAGGATCCGGCCATTGCCGGCAGCAGGTTCGAGGATGGGGCCGGGGCAGTGTTGCAGGCGTTCCAGATAGAAAGCGACGTCGCCGAAGGAGTGGCCGATGGGTTTGTCCAGGTGATAGACCTGCGCGGCCAGACGGCCATAGCGATTATTGTGTGCGGACATGCAGTCGGATGTACGTTAAAGAAGAATAGCGCCAAGAAGAGGGAATATATCAGCGGACTGCGCCTGGCTGTCTGCTTTGTGCGGCTTGGCTAGGCGCAACGCCTATGCGGCAGGCAGGGTTATCGGGGGCAGGGCAGAGCATGTCTGGCAATATCGGCAGCTTGTTTTTGCTTGTCGGAGAGGTTTCATGGGTGCGCGTACAGGGTCGGGTTCAGCATGGGTCGCGGGTTTTCTGGCGGTCTTGATTTCTTATGCCGGGCCATTGCTGATATTTATCCAGGCTGCGCATGTCGGCCAGATTGCCCCGGATATGCTGGCGTCGTGGATATGGGCGATTTCGATTGGGTCAGGCGTCAGCGGTCTGGTGCTGAGCGCCTGGCTGAAGATTCCGGTGATTACCGCTTGGTCGGCGCCGGGCACCGCGCTGCTGATTACGCTATTTCCTGAAATATCCATGGCCCAGGTGGTCGGGGCCTATATGCTTGCGGCCGTCATGGTGCTGCTGGTGGGGTTGACCGGGTATTTTGACAAGCTGGTGCGGGCGATACCGCGCGGGATTGCCGCCGGCATGATGGCCGGGATTTTGTTCCAGTTTGGCGCTCAGGCGTTTGCCGCCGCAGGCACCATGCCCGCCTTGGTGTTTGCCATGCTGGCTGCCTATTTCATTTGCCGCCGGCTCTGTCCGCGCTATACCGTCGTCGCGGTTGCCCTGACGGGTTTTGCGATGGCGCTCGCGCAGCAGCTGACTGATTTTTCCAGTTTGACGCTGTCATGGACACAGCCGCTATTCATTGCGCCGCAGTTTGATTGGATATCGTTTTTCAGCCTGGCGCTGCCATTGACGATTGTCAGCCTGACAGGGCAGTTCTTGCCGGGCATGGCCGTGATGCAATTGTCGGGCTACCAGATGCCGGCTCGGCCAGTGATTGTGGTGACGGGGCTGGCTTCCTTGGCGACGGCTTTTTTTGGCGGCGCCACGATTGTGCTGTCGGCTATTACGGCCGCCTTGTGCACCGGCAAGGATGCTCACCCTGAGAAAGACAAACGCTACATTGCCGGTATTGCCAATGGGGTGTTCTATCTGGTGGGCGGCACTTTCGCAGGCACGATCGTGCTGCTGTTCAAGGCTGTTCCTGCGGAGCTGGTGGCCATTCTTGCGGGCCTGGCCTTGATAGGCGCCATCGTGTCCAATATGACGCTGGTGATTGAGGATGCGCCCCACCGGGAGGCTGCGACTGTGACGTTCCTGGCCACGGCATCGGGGATGACGTTGTGGGGCTTCGGTTCTGCGTTCTGGGGAATAGTGATCGGCCTGGCCGCGCATGCGGTGATGAGCTGGCGAAAACCTAAACCTGTGCAGGCCTGATGACGCTGGGGCCAGTCTGCCAGTCTGCCTGAGATGGCTGGCCGGTCAGTGGGGAGCGAGTTGCCGCGATATCTATCCGGCCCGCCTGGGTGCTGTTTCCCTGACCAGCCTTATGCCGCAGTATCGCC
>NZ_JBQEKA010000019.1:0-45731 GCF_052103615.1 Kerstersia sp.
TGCACGGATGACAAGGTCCCCTGCGCCGATGCCTGAAGCGGAATGCCTTTTTGCGGTTTGCCCGGCAGGCTGCCCATCAGGTTGCCCGCCACCCGCCCCGCCTGCCGCGCAGGCAAGGAAGCCGCTGCACGCGCAGGCATGCCTGCGCCATCCGCCACGGCCACCGATGCCACAACAGGTACGGCTGCTTCCTGGCGGGGCAGCCCCGGGCAGGACACCGACTGGCGCGGCGCGGCCGAGCGTGCCAGCGAACGGCGCGCAGCATGGCCCGCCCCACTCGGCAAGGGGAACGCGATAGAATCAAATTGAGAGGCAAGTGCTGAACTGGACATGGGATCGCTCCGGCAAGGAAACTGGCAACGTGCTGCTGGCATGCAAAGGACAAGGGCTAACTGTCTGAAGATTGACGGAGAGCTAGCGCATGGCAATGGGCCAATGACAACGGCATTGGACGACTGCCTGAGGCCGATGCATGACATCAGGCACAAAAGATGGCGACGCATGTCATGCAGCTTCGCCGGACCCCCGGTTGCAGCCTTGGGGGGGCTTGCAGCCCCGGTTTTGCTTCTGCTTCCAGTGCAATGCCGGCCTGCTGATTGATACTGTATAAAAACACAGTACTTTCTGCAAGTGCTTTGATGCAGGACGCGGCAGGAACACAACACCCGTTGCGCCAGCGCTGTGCCCCAGCCCGCTCTGCGTGCTGTCCGCCGGCGCGTTCTGTTGTCGGCCCGGCCCGCGCCGCCCCCCCCTGGCGCAGGCCCCCAGCTTCAGAAAATGCGCTTCACGGCCTGCGCATGCGCTGCCCGCCAGCGTTCCGTCTTTCCTGACGCCGTCTTTCCCTTTTGATTGCTACGCCCTTTCGTCTCTTGCCCATGCCGCACTCTCCCGCCGCTCCTGACCCCAGCCTCAGTGCCGCCCCCCTTGTCATCGGCGGGCTGCCTGCCGCGCCCGCAAGCTGGCAGCCAGCGCAGCTGCCCTCAGCCTGGCAGTTCGAATTGCGTTCCGTTCATACCGGCCGCCAATACCATATCCTGGTCAGCAAACCGCACTTGCCTGCGCCTGCGGCCGGTTATCCCGTGCTCTGGATGCTGGATGGCGGCGCCAGTTTCCCTTTGGCCAGCGTCTCCCTGCCGCGCCCCTCGCGCCCGCCCGCAGCGGGCCGCCGGCCGGGGCCTGCCGGACTGGCTGCTGGCCTGGTGATAGGGATTGCTCATGCCAGCGATGAGGCTTTCGACATTGATGCCCGGGCAAGTGATTACACCCCTGTGCCGGATACCGATTCCGGTGATCTGCTGTCGCCCGCCTTCGGCGGGGCGGCCGCCTTCCGGCGCTTTCTGGTGGATGAGCTGCGGCCCGTCATTGCGGCGCAGTTTCCGCTGGACGCCACACGCCACACACTCTTCGGTTTTTCCTATAGCGGCCTGTTCACCGTTGACACGCTGGCCACGACCCATGCGCCATTCCAGCGTTATTGGGCAGCCAGCCCATCACTCTGGTTCAGCGATGCCCTGCCCATGCGCCGCCTGAAAGCAGGCGCAGCCCGCCTGGCCCCGCATGTCGAACGGGTCATGCTGACGGTCGGCCAGGAAGAGCAATACCCCGCGGCCACGCTGCCGGCAGAGCGCCTGGCCCATCTGGCCCAGCGGGCCATGGTCAACCGGGTCGGCGAGGCCGCCGCGCTGCTTGCCGCCGCGAACCCCCAGTGCTCGGTCACCAGTTTGGCTGCCGCAGAACACGACCATTTCGACATGCTCATGCACGGCGCCCGCCGGGTGCTGCAGTTCGCCTTTGCCGATTGAACCCTGGCTGGCCGTCGCGCCCGGCCGTCCTGCGGCAAGCCGGTCAGCGTTTGCGTTCCAGCACCAATTGCGGGTCCACCCGCACACCGAACCAGTTCATGCCCCAGTGCAGATGCGGCCCGGTGGAGCGGCCGGTAGAACCGACAGCGCCAATGACATCGCCCTGCTGCACGCGTTGGCCGACTTGAACATCTATGCGCGACAAGTGCAGAAAATTCGAACTGACGCCATGACCATGGTCCAGCAGAATGGTGCCGCCAGTGAGGTACAGATCGGGATCGGCAAAGGTGATGATGCCCGCTGCCGGCGCCTTGACCGGCGTGCCGCTGGGCGCGGCGATATCCATGCCTGAATGCGGCGAGCCCGGCTTGCCGTTGTACACCCGCGCACGCCCGAAGCGGCCGCTGATACGGCCTTGCACCGGCCAAATGAATTCCTGGGCGAAGTCGGCCCGTTCATCATCGCGCTCGCGGGCGGCAACGACTCTGGCCTGCTCGGTCTGAATCCGGCGGGCGATGGCGGGCGGCGGTTCCACCGTGGCCGACGGCACGCCATTGACATGCTGCAAAGGCCAATCGCGCGCGTCAATGCGGATGCTGGCCTGTTGCGTGGCGCCATCAGGCAAGGTCACCGCCACCTGCGCTGGCCCGCGCTCATCCCGGCCGATACCGAACACCACGGAGCCATAAGGCGTGACCCGCAATTGCCGCCCGCCGTATTGCACCGAGCTGCCTGGCGGCACCCGGCCTATCACCAGCGTGCCCTGTTGCACCGCCGCCGGAAACACCACGCGCCGGTCTGTTTGCTGCTGCGCGCCGGCAGGCAGGGCTGCCCCCAGCACAGGCAAAGCCAACAATGCTGCCACCAGACGGCGGCGCCCTGGCAGATTATGCGAAATTCCTGACATCCTGACTCCTCTGATTCCCGGCCATCAGGCCAGGGCTTGATCCAGCCGTGCGGATGGCATTGCGCCACCGCTCACGGCCGCCGCAGGCTGCTGCGCTGCCGCGTTTGAGCCCAAGAGTACTCCGGGATCAGGCCTGCCGGAAAGCACAGCGGCCTGCCCCGTCACAGGGCAGGCCGCTGATCTCCCGGAAACCGGGCAGGAACCGTCAGTTCTTGTTGGGCTGCGGCGTCAGGCGCAGATAGGGGCGCAGCGCCTTGTAGCCCTTGGGGAATTTCTGCTTGATGACTTCTTCGTCTTTCAGCGACGGCACGATCACGACATCATCACCGTCTTCCCAGTTCACTGGCGTGGCGACACTGTAGTTATCGGTCAGTTGCAGCGAGTCGATCACACGCAGGATTTCGTTGAAGTTACGGCCCGTGCTGGCCGGATAGGTCAGCGTCAGGCGAACTTTCTTGCTGGGGTCGATGATGAACACCGAACGCACCGTCAGCGTGGAGTTCGCATTCGGGTGAATCATGTCATACAGCGCAGATACCTTGCGGTCTTCATCTGCCAGAATGGGAAAGTTCACCGTGGTGTTTTGCGTATCATTGATGTCGTCGATCCAGCGGCCATGCGAATCCACGCCATCCACCGACAGCGCCAGTACTTTCACGTTGCGCTTGGCGAACTCGTCAGCCAGCTTGGCGGTATAGCCCAGCTCGGTCGTGCAGATCGGCGTGAAGTCAGCCGGATGCGAGAACAGCACGCCCCATTGGTCGCCCAGGAAGTCGTAGAAGCGGATACGGCCGATGGAGGAATCCTGCTCGAAATCAGGGGCAATATCGCCCAGCCTCAAAGTATTGCTCATGAATAACCTCTTGCGATGATGGCGATGCCTGCGGCAGAAACGGCGGCATCACGGAAGTGATGGATTGATTGTCACACCAGCCCTACAGCTTGGGAAATAAGTTTTTCATATAACTTTATGCTATTTCGATGTGGTTTATCCAAATATTGAAATATGGTTACCGCACAGGTGAACGGCCCGTGCAAACCCCGATGGCAAATAAACAGGCCATCGCTTGAAATGCATGCTGCGCCAGCAGCGCTACGATGGCACGATAGCGCCCAGGCAGGATGGGCCCGCGCCGCAGCGCCGCTTCTGCCGGCAGCCCGCCTGCTTGCCGGCCCGCCGGCTTTCTTCGGCTTTCTTCTTTTACGCGAGGTTACTGCATGCCAGCCGCCGCCTCCTTTCATGACCTGATCGCCGCCAACACCGCCTACCGGCTGGAAGCGCAAACGCCGCGCCCCGATACGGGCGCGCGCCTGACAACCTGCCGCTTTGTCGCCCATGATCTGCAAAGCCCGGCCTTGCCAGAGCTGGTGCTGCTGGCTTCGCATGAATATCAATTGTCCACGGCCATGGTGGATCTGGGCTGGGGCTATCACGACCACTTCAGCAGCGCGCCCCATCCGGTGCATGTCATTCCGCCCGATACCCCGTTCCGCTGGATCAAGGACGGCGCCGCGCGTGTCACGTTTCTGTCCATCGACAAACAGAGCGCCGCGGATTACTTCGAGCAACTGGAAGTCAGCAATGCGGCTAACGGCTTGTGGATGCTGGCCCAAAAAGGCTTTGCCAACCCTTTCCTGTATGCCAGCATTATTGCTTTCGCAGAGCAAGCTGCCCGCAGCGCCTGCCCCCGGCTGTTGGCCGACAGTTATTGCGTCACCATCCTCAATGCGCTGGCGCAACAATGGCGCCGGCATGATGAACGCCAAACCGGGCGCAGCGCGCCGCGCCTGAATGCGCGCGCGCTCAAGCTGGCTCTGGAAATGATAGAGCAGGATCTGGCCCAGGATTTTTCCCTGGACCATCTGGCCCAGGCCTGCGGCATGACCAAATACCATTTCATCCGCTGCTTCAAGGCCTCTACCGGTGTGTCGCCCTACCATTACCTGCTGCAACGCCGGATCGAGCGCGCCAAGCAATTGATGGGCGCCACGAACTGGCCGCTGGAACGCATCGCGGCCCAGGTCGGCTACCAGGACCCGGACAGCCTGGCCCGGCTATTCCGCCGCCAGGAGGGCCTGAGCCCGGCAGCCTGGCGACGCGCGAACTGACGGTGCACGAACTGACGGCGCGCGAACTGCTGGCGCCCGGCCTGATGCCAGCAGGCCGCCGCGCATAAAACGCGCAATATCGTCGGAAACGGCGCAATTTCCGCCGGACGCCTGCCCCGGAGCGCCCCCTACACTCCCCGGACAACTGATTCATTCCCCCGGAGGAGACATATGCGTAACGAAACTTCCCTGCGCTGGCCCATCATTCCCAGCCGCTCGCTGCTGCTCGTCATCGACATGCAGAATGACTTCGTGCGCCCCGGCGCTGTCATGGAAGTCCCTGCGGCGCGCGAACGTCTGCCCGCCATGCAGGCCGTGCTGGACAGCTGCCGCCAATACGGCGTGCCCGTGGCCTACACCCGCCATGTGCTGTACGACGATTTCAATATCTCGCCCATTGAAACCCAGATGCACCCGCAACTGGTGGCCAGCGGCCTGCGCGACAACACGCCCGGCACCGCCGTCGTCGATGAGCTGGCGCCGCGTGCCGGGGATGCGGTCATCGTGAAGCACCGTTATGACGCGTTCTACAACACCAATCTGGAAACGCTGATCCGCACCATGCGCGGCGATGCCGTCATCGACACCCTGATCATCATCGGCACCGTCACCAGCGTCTGCTGCGAATCGACCGCCCGCAGCGCCTTCATGCGTGACTTCAAGGTTGCCTTTGTCGGCGATGCCACTGGCGGCTTTGATGATGCTTCGCAACAAGCCACGCAGAACGCAATCGAATCCGCCTTTGGCCAGGTTATCTCCGCCGCAGGCCTGGCACGCGCGCTCGCCCAGGGGTAAGCCATGGAAAACACTCGTTTCGACACCCGCTATGAATGGCAATCGGTGTCGCTGCTGGCCTTGGGCTTCGGGCTGATCGGCCTGGACCGCTGGCTGCTGGCGCCGCTGTTCCCCTTCATGATGCAGGACCTGGGCCTGAGCTACCAGGATCTGGGCAATCTGATCGGCGCGCTGGGCATCGCCTGGGGGGTCTCCGCGATTCTGATGGGACGCCTGGCGGACCAGATCGGACGGCGCAAGGTGCTGGTCATTTCCACTATCGTCTTTTCCCTGCTGTCCAGCGTATCCGGCCTGGCCGGCGGGCTGACCAGCCTGTTGCTGATCCGCGTCGCCATGGGCATTTCCGAAGGCGCCTTTTGCCCGGCCAGCGTCGCAGCGGCGGGTGAAGCCTCCCACCCTCGCCGCCGCGGCCTGAACCAGGGCTTGCAGCAAAGCGCCTTTGCGCTGTTCGGGCTGGGCTTTGCGCCCATCATCGCGACACAGCTGCTGGTTGTCATGCCTTCCTGGCGCTATGTCTTCCTGGTCTCAGCCTTACCCGGCCTGCTGGTCGCCTGGGGGCTGTATCGCGTCATCCGCGAACCTGCCCGGAACGGCGCCAAGGCGCCAGCCACCCCTGCTGCCAAAGCCGCGCCTGCGCCGACCGCACGCTGGTCCGACCTGCTGCGCTCACGCAATGTTGTGCTCGCCATGCTGGGCATTCTCTGCGCCATGGCCGGTATCTTCGTGATCGGCGCCATGATGCCCAGCTACCTGATGGACTACCTGCACCTGAGCGGCACGCAAATGGGCTGGATTGTCTCGGCTGTCGGGTTTGGCGGGTTCCTGGGCGAATTTTTGGTGCCAGGCGCGTCAGACCTCATTGGCCGCCGCCTGGCTGCCGTGCTGGCCTTTATTGGCGGCGCCATCGCCCTGCTGGCCTTCACCCGTATCGGCGCCACGCCCTGGCTGCTGTTCGCCGCGCTGTTCGTGGTGTCCTTCTTCTGCCTGGGGCTGCTTGCCCTCTTCACCGGGCCGGTAGCCATGGAAGCAGCGCCGCCGGGGCTGGTCGCCGCCGCCATCGGGGCAGTCTGCGGCGCGGGCGAGATCTTCGGCGGCGGTTTCGCGCCTGCCATCGCCGGACAGATTGCCCAGCACTATGGCATCGAGTACACCCTGTACTTCGCCTTCGGCGGCATCGCCGCCGGTGCCGTGGTCAGTCTGTTTCTGGCTGAATCCGCCCCCCGCAAGCTGCGCCGCAACGCCTGACGCCGCCCCGGCCGGGGCAACCGGCCCGGCTGGCCCGCAGGCATGCTCCTGCGGGCCAGCCGTCCAACATCCTTGCCGCGCGACAGGGTATATTGCGCTTTTCCGTCCAAAGAGGGCGGACGGAACCGCCTGCCAGCGTTTTCTGTTTTCTGCGCCGCCAGTCTTGCTGGCCGCCCTGGAACAGAAGCCAAGCCAGCGGTGCCCGCCCCTCTCTGACCTGCCTCATGCAACATTACCTGGCACGACGGGCGGCAGGCCTGCTGGCTACGCTGGCCGTCGCTACCCTGCTGATTTTCCTGGCCCTGGAAGTGCTGCCCGGCAACGCGGCCCAGATGAGCCTGGGCCCGGACGCGCCGCCAGAAGCCGTGGCGGCCCTGACGGCGCGTCTGGGCCTGGACCTGCCCGCCTGGCAACGCTATCTGCAATGGCTGTCCGGCTTGCTATCGGGCCATCTGGGCGATAGCCATGCCTACAATGTCCCGGTCGCCAGCCTGATCACCGAACGCCTGGCCCTGACCCTGCCGCTGGCGCTGCTTTCCATGGCGCTGACGGTTCTGCTGGCGCTGGCCGCCGGTATCTATGCCGCCCTGCGCCATGGCCGCCGCGGAGATTTGCTGGTCATGGGCATTTGCCAGCTCGGCTTGGCCGTGCCCGGCTTCTGGCTGGGCATCCTATTGATTATTGTGTTTGCCGTGCAATTGCAATGGTTCCAGGCCGGTGGTTTTCCGGGCTGGCAGACAGGCGCGCTGGCCGCGCTCCAGGCGCTGGTCCTGCCTGCCATTGCGCTGGCGCTGGTACAGGCCGCTGTTCTGGCCCGCATCACCCGGGCCGCAGTGCTGGATGTCCTGCGTGAAGACTATGTCCGCACGGCCATGGCCAAGGGTTTGCCGCGCCATCTGGTGCTGGCCCGCCATGTCTTGCGCAATGCCCTGATTCCCATCCTGACCATTGCCGGCCTGCAATTCGCCCATTTGCTGGCTGGCGCCATTGTGATAGAGAACGTCTTCAATCTGCCTGGCCTGGGGCGGCTGATTCTGCAATCCATTGCCAACCGGGATCTCGTGGTCGTGCGCAATGCCGTCCTGTTCCTGGCCTTGATGGTGATTTGCGTGAATTTTCTGGCTGATCTCGGCTGCGGCCTGGCGGATCCGCGCAGGCGGAGGGCGCAGGCATGACCCGCCCGCTAGCCCCCGGCCCGGTCACGCCGCGCCGTCAGCTTGGCCTGGCGCAACGGCTGCTGCGTCAGCCCCGCTTTGTGGCCGGTGCTGTCCTGGTGGCGCTATTTATCAGCATTGCGCTGCTGGCCGAGGTCTGGACCCCCTGGCCAGTGGATGGCATCAATATGAAAGCCAGGCTGCTGCCGGCCTCCGCGGCGCATTGGCTGGGCACCGACCCGCTGGGACGGGACGTCCTGTCCTTGCTGATGGCCGGCGCCGCCAGCAGTTTGCTGGCCGGCGCCATTTCCGTCACGCTGGGCCTGCTGGCAGGCGCGCTGCTGGGCCTGCTCGCCGCCATGCGCGGCGGCTGGCTGGATGAACTCATCATGCGCGCGGCGGATTTCAGCTTCGCCTTTCCTGCCATCCTGCTGGCCACGATTCTGGCGGCGGCCTCGGCCAGCGGCCCGGGCCTGGATATTGCCATCCTGGCCATCGCCCTGGCCATGATTCCCACCTTCACCCGCGTCACGCGCGCCTCTGCCGGGGTGATCTGGCAAATGGAATATATTGCCGCCGCCAGGGCCGCAGGCCGTACCGAATGGCATATCGCGCTGCGCCATGTGCTGCCCAATCTGGCCTCGCCACTGATCGTCCAGGCCACGCTGCAGTTTTCCATCGCCATTCTGGCGGAATCCGCCTTGTCGTATTTAGGACTGGGCGTGCAACCCCCAGCCCCATCCTGGGGCAGAATGCTGAGTGAAGCGCAATCCATGATTTTCACCGCCCCGGAACTGGCGTTCTACCCCGGGGCCGCCATCGTGCTGGCTGTCATGGGCCTGAACCTGCTGGGCGACGGTTTGCGCGATGCCCTGGACCCGCGGCTGGCGCCGTTACGGCGCCGCCTGCCGGCCTGAACAACAAAAACCGGAGAGACTTGAAATGCTACGCAAACTGCTGCTGGGCTGTGCCCTGAGCGCCTTGCCCATGCTTGCGCTGGCCGCGCCTGAGCGCCTGACCATAGGCATGACGCTAGAACCGCCGGCCCTGGACCCCACTGCCAGCGCCGCTGAAACCATTGCCGATGTCACGCTTTACAACATCTACGAAACCCTGACGAAAATCCAGGAAGACGGCAGCGTCACCCCGCTGCTGGCGGAAAGCTGGCAGGTTTCCGATGATGGCAAGACCTATACCTTCCGCTTGCGGGATGGAGTGCGCTTCCAT
Source organism: Kerstersia sp. (assembly GCF_052103615.1). Taxonomy (NCBI): domain Bacteria; kingdom Pseudomonadati; phylum Pseudomonadota; class Betaproteobacteria; order Burkholderiales; family Alcaligenaceae; genus Kerstersia; species Kerstersia sp. The sequence goes on from NZ_JBQEKA010000019.1 coordinate 9,240, forward strand.
AATGGAGCGGCGCTGGACGCGCAAACCGTGCGTTTCGCCTTTGAGCGGGCCGGTGCGGAAAACAGCACCAACAAAGACCGGCGCCATTTTTCCCAGTGGCAGATTGCCACCCCTGAGCCGCTGACGGTGCAGATCACCCTGCCGCAGGCTGACCCCGACCTGCCCTTCCGCCTGGGCATGATGACAGCGGCCATTGTCGAACCCGGCAGCGTGGCGACCAATGCGACCCGTCCCATCGGCACAGGCCCTTACCAGTTGGCAGACTGGCAGCGCGGCAGCAAGCTGCAATTGAAGAAATGGGCGGATTACCGCGACGCCAGCCAGGTTGCCATCGACGAAGTGACCATCCGCTTCATCAGTGACCCGGCCGCCCAGGCGGCTGCGCTGCTGGCTGGCGACATTGATGCGTTTCCGCGCATCCAGGCCTCGCGCAGCCTGCCCCGCTTGCAGCAGGACCCCCGCTTTGACATCGTGATAGGCGGCTCGCGCGCCAAAACCATGATGGCCATCAACCAGCGCCGCGCCCCGCTGAATGATGTGCGTGTCCGCCGCGCCATACTCGCCGCCATTGACCGCGAAGCGGTCATCGAAGGCGCCGCCGAAGGCTACGGCCTGCCTATCGGCAGCTTCTATACCACGGGCACCCCGGCCTATATCGACACAACCGGCATCAATCCTTACGACCCGGCCGAGGCCAAGGCTTTGCTACAAGAGGCTGGCGTCGCGCTGCCGCTGCAACTGGACCTGCTGCTGCCGCCCCCGCCCTATGCCCGCCAAGGCGGCGAGATTATCGCCGCGCTGCTGGCGCAGGCGGGTATCCAGGCCCGCATCAAAAATGTGGAATGGGCGCAATGGCTGGCCAATGTCTATGGCGGCGCCCATGATTACGACCTCACCATCGTGTCGCATGTCGAGCCGCTGGATCTGGGCAACTTCGCCAACCCCGACTATTACACCGGCTACGACGCCCCGGCCTTCCAGCAGCGTTACCAGGACACGCTCGCGGCCAGTGATGACACCAGCCGCGCCGCCGCCCTGCAAGCTGCCCAGCGCCAGTTGGCCGACGACGCGGCCGCCGCCTTTCTGTACCAGCCGCAATGGATCAGCATTGCCCGCAAAGGGGTCAGCGGCATGCGCAAGGACGTGCCGGTCTTCATTACCGACTTTGCCTCCTGGCGCATCCAGGAATAATCAGAACGCCTTGGCCGCGCGGGTGCCCTGCTTCAGGCACCCGGCCAGGGCCGCAGGCGGATCACTGCATCTGCCGCAGCTGCGCGCTGCGCTGCCTGACAGTTTGCCCCGCTTCCGGCAAGGCGCCATCGCCGTCAATGAAATGATTGGCGATATGACGCTCCGCCGGCCGGGATAGCGCCAGATACAAAGCAGCAAACAAGCGCCGGGCTTCATGCCCCGCCCAATCGGAGGGCAGCGCCTGGGCCGGCAGGCGCGGCGCGCGCAGGGCAATGCCCCGGTACTGGTGTACCAGCAGCAGCCGCAGAGTCAAAGCCATGGAGGGTTCGACGCTCGCCGCCATGGCCTGCACCGGCGCAAACCGTTCAATGAATGCGCTGAAGGCCTCGGCGTAGCTTTGGAAATCCCAATACTCGGTTGCGAACTGGCGCATGGCGGCCCCGCCCTGCACCACGCTGGCGTCCCACACCAGGGCATCCGCAGCCAGTTCAGGCGCGCCATCCGGCCCAATGGCCAGGCGCGGATTCAAGGCGGCATACCCCAGTCGCTTGAGGCGGCGCATGGCAGCGTCGGGATCACCGCCGCCCAGATAAACCAGCCGCCACTGGCTGGCATCATGCGGTTCGTAGAGGATGCTCGCCGCATAGGCGAATTCCGCCCGCGCTTCTGCCGTCAGGCGATAGAAACTGCGCCGCCCGACCCGCTCCCCCTCCAACTGCCCGGCAGCCACCAAACGCGAAACGGCGGTGCGCACCAGGCTTTCGCTGATGCCGACCGCCGCGCAGGCTTCAATCAGATTGCCCATCCAGAGCACGCCGCCACGCGGCTCCACCACATCCCCGTAAATCGTAACGATAAACGCGGCGCCCTTGGGCGGGTTGGCGGCCAGCAGACGCTGCACCACGGTTTCCGGCTGGCCAAGGGGCGCATGGGCGCCAGCCTGCAAGGCAGGCTGGCCGGTTTCAGAAGTGGAATTCGCGTTGCTCACGGGCCTGGAATGACGAGTGCTGGAAAATCTCCGACACTCAGAATGTACCAGTTTCCGCCGCTTGCTCCAGCCTGCGGCATGGCGCAGACGCGAGCCCGGCGGCCGCCAGTTCACGCAGGCGTGCGGCCACCTCCTGCAAACCTCGCGCCGCCGCGTCATGCAGCAGGCCGCCGCGCCAGCGCGGGAAGCCATAACCATGCACTTCGACCAGGTCAACATCCACCGCGCGCTGGGCAATGCCTTCCTCCAGGATCAGCGCCGCCTCGTTCACCATGGGCAACACGATGCAGTCGGCGATCTCCGCCTCGCTCCATTCGCGCTGCGGCACGCCCGCTGCCGCCTGGGCGATCACCCCGGCCACCGCTGCCGACGGCTGCGGGCGGCGCTCACCTGGCGCATAGTCATACCAGCCGGCCTGGGTTTTTTGCCCCAGGCGGCCTTGTTCGCACAGCAGGTCAGCCACGGGCGCGAATACGGCTTCGCCGCGCTCACGCGCCGCCTTGCGCTGGAACGCGGCAATATCCAGGCCACCCAGATCCTGGGCCTCGAATGGCCCCATGGGCATGCCATAGGCGCGCATGGCCGCATCCACCGCTTGCGGCGTGGCGCCCGCCAGCAGCAAACGCTCGGCCTGCGCCCGCAAGGTGCGCAGGATGCGATTGCCAATGAAGCCGTCGCAAATTCCGGCGCGCACCGGAATCTTGCCCAGGCGGCGCGCCAGCGCAAAACCTGCTGCCAGCACGTCTGGCGCAGTCTGCGGCACCGGCACGATTTCCAGCAGTTTCATGATCTGCGCCGGGCTGAAAAAGTGCAGGCCGATAAAGCGTTCGGGGGCGGCCAGCCCTTCAGCAATGAGCGCCGGATCCAGATAGGACGTATTGGTCGCCAGGATCGCGTCGCGCCGGCAAACCTGGGACAGGCGGGCAAACACATCGCGTTTGACCTGCAAATCCTCGAACACCGCTTCGATGACCAGATCCGCCTCAGCCAGATCGGCATCCGCCGTCGTGCCGCGCACCCCGCCGACACGCTCGGCCGCCACAGCCTCGCTGAGGCGGCCGCGCTTGACGCTGCTCTGATAGATATCGGCCACCCGCTGCAGGCCGCGCTGCAAGGCAGTGTCATCACGCTCCAGCAGGATCACCGGAATACCGGCGTCACGCAAGGCGACGACAATGCCCGCGCCCATGGTGCCGCCGCCGACCACGGCAGCGTGATTGACCGCGCGGGCCTCCACGCCATTGAGTTCGGGTGGACGGGCAGCGCCGCGTTCGGCGAAGAAGATATGGCGCAGGGCCCGCGCCTGATCGGACGCACGGCGCTCCAGAAAGCTGGCCCGCTCGAACGCCATGGCATCCTGCACGCTGCCTTCGCATGCGCGGCGCACGCACTCCAGCGCCAGGCCTGGAGCGACCTCACGGCCAGCACGTTTGCGCAGATCCGCCTGGGCTTGCTCCCAGAAACCGGCATCCGCCGGCGCCACCTCGCGTTGCAGCAAAGGCAGGGGCAAGGGGCGCTGTAACGCCGCACGCAGATAAGCCAGGGCCTCGCCACGCAAATCACCCTCGACGACGGCATCGAACAAGCCTGCCGCCTGCGCCTTGGCCGTGCTCAGCGGCGCGCCGCGTGTCACCGCCTCCACGGCCAGCGCGGCGCCAATCAGGCGCGGCAGCCGCACGCAACCGCCAGCGCCCGGCACCAGGCCCAGCTTGACTTCAGGCAGCCCGGCCTGGGCCCCCGCCAAGGCCACCCGGAAACGGCAAGCCAGGGCAATTTCCAGGCCGCCGCCCAGCGCGCTGCCATGAATGGCCGCCAACCAGGGCTTGGCCGCATTTTCGATACGCGCCACGACATCCGGCAAATGCGGTTCCTGCGGCGGCTTGCCGAACTCGCTAACATCCGCCCCGGCGATAAAGGTGCGGCCCGCGCAAATCAGGACCACGCCCTGCACGCCAGGATCAGCATCCAATTCTTCTGCCGCAGCGATCAGGCCGCTGCGCAAAGCCTGCGACAAGGCGTTGACAGGCGGAAAATCGACGGTAACGACGGCCAGGCCGTCAGCACGTTCTATCGTAATGCTCATTTCTACATTCCCAGGTAAGCCGAACGGATGCGCGGGTCTTCGATCAGTTGCTGTGCCGGACCGGACAGCGTGATCTTGCCAGTTTCCATGACATAACCGCGATCCGCAATGGATAAGGCGCCAAAGGCGTTCTGTTCGACCAGCAGGACAGTCACGTCCAGACTCTTCAGGCTTTTGACGACATCAAAGATCTGCGCCACCAGGATGGGCGCCAGGCCCATGCTGGGTTCGTCGAGCAACAGGCAGGAGGGCCGGCTCAAAAGCGCGCGCGCCATGGCCAGCATCTGCTGCTGTCCGCCGGACAGCCCGCCAGCGGCAAGATTGCGCTTTTCGCGCAGCACCGGAAACAACTGGAAGGCATCTTCCATGTCCCGGTCCACTTTTTCATCGGAATATAAATAGGCGCCCAGGCGCAGGTTTTCCTCCACCGACAGGCTGGTGAAAATCTGCCGCCCTTCAGGCACCTGCGCCAGGCCGTGCTTGACCCGTTTGTAGGCCGGCACATCGTTGAAGCGCTGGCCCCGGAAGACGATGCTGCCGTCCTGCACCGGCTGTATGCCGGACAGGCAGCGCAACAGCGTGGTCTTGCCCGCGCCGTTGGCGCCCACCACCACGACAATTTCACCGGCGCTGACTTCCAGGTCCACGCCATGCAGGACTTCAATGCGCCCGTAGCGCGACCGCAATTGGTTAACGCTCAGCATGTTTCGCCGCCTCCTCCTTCGCCGCCGCGCCCAGATAGGCTTCGATCACCCGCGGATGGCTGGCGACCTCAGCCGGCAGGCCTTCGGCGATTTTTTCTCCGTGGTCCAGCACCACAATGTGGTTGGAAATCCGCATGACCATCTTCATATCGTGCTCGACCAGCAAGATGGAGATGCCGCTGGCGGCGACTTCTGCCACCAGATGCTCGATCTCCTCGGTTTCGACGGCATTGCAGCCGGCTGCCGGTTCATCGAGCAGCAGCAGGCGCGGCTTGAGTGCCAGCGCCCGGGCGATTTCCAGGCGCTTGAGCGAACCATAGGACAGCGATGCCGCCTCGAAATCCGCCGCCCGCCCCAGGCCCACGCGCTCCAGCAGTTCCCGCGCCTGTTCTTCTGAACGGCGGGTGCGGCGGCGTGCCGAGGGCAAACCCAGCAAATCCGCCAGCAAGGAACCGTTTTCCTGAAGGTGAAAGCCTGTGGCCACATTTTCCAGCGCTGTCATGGCCGGAAAGATCTGCAGGTTCTGAAAGGTACGCGACATGCCGCGCCGGGCCAGCAAGTGCGGCGCCATGCCTGTCACCGGCTCGCCATCTAGCCGCACTTCACCCGAACCCGGCTGGTACACGCCGGACAGCATATTGAACAAAGTGGTCTTGCCGGCGCCGTTGGGGCCGATGACCGAAACGATTTCTCCGGCGCGCACCTTAAAACTGACATCATGCACCGCGCGCAGGCCGCCGAAGGATATGCCGACACCGGCAACTTCCAATAGACTCATTTCAGCCCCTCCCGCGAATGATGCGCGCAAGGCTGGGCAGAACGCCGCCGCGCAGGAAAATCATGACCAGCATCATGATGAGGCCAAGCACAATCTGCTCATATTCCTGGAAGAAGGTCAGCACCTGCGGCAATGCCGTCAGCACCGCCGCGCCAAAAATGGCGCCCAGCACCGAACCGGCGCCGCCCAGCACGGCCATCGTCACGATTTCCACGGAATGCATGAAGCTCGCCGCATCCGGCGTAATGAAACGGTTCTGCATGGCCAGCAGCGAACCCGCCAGGGAAGCGTACACCGCAGAGATCACAAAGCCGCGCAGCTTGAAACGTGCCACATCCACGCCGACCGTACGCGCCGCCACTTCGGAACCATGCAGCGCCCGCAATGCGCGCCCCGTGGCGCTGTATTGCAGGTTAAGCGCCACCCAGGCGCCCAGCACCAGCATGATGCCGTTGAAGGCGTACCAGAATTCAGCGTTGTTCAGGCTCAGGCCCATGTCCTTGAGCGCAGCGCGCATGCCGGGATCCTGCACGGCAATGCCGTCCGGGCCGCCCGTCAGCCAGGCCTCATTGGTCAGCACCATCGCAACCAATACGCCAAAACCCAGCGTCGCCACGGACAGGTAATAGCCGCGCAAACGCAGAATGGGCCGCCCCACCAGCCAGGCCAGCACCCCGGAGATCACCGCGCCCAGCAGCGCCGCCGGCAGCACCGGCAAGCCCAGGTATTTGGGCGCCAGCGCGCAGGCATAGGCGCCTATGCCGAGAAATCCGGCATGCCCCAGACTGATCTGGCCGACAAAGCCCGTCAGGACCACGATACCCACCACGGCCAGGCCGTTGACGAAAATCAGCGAACCGACGCGCAAGTAATATGACGAAGGAAAAAACAGCGGCGCCACCGCGATCAGGATCGCCAGCACCAGCAAGGTGGCATGTTTAGGAGACAGTCTCTTCATGATTTACACCCGCTCCGCCGTACGGCGCCCGAACAGGCCCTGGGGCATGAAGAACAACACGCCGAGAATCACCACGAACGCGGCGGCATCCTTGTACTGCGAACTGATGTAACCCGCCGTGAAAGCCTCCAGCAGGCCCAGCAAAAGCCCGCCGGCCAGCGCCCCTTTCGGGTTGCCCATGCCGCCCAGCATGGCGGCGGCAAATCCCTTGAGCGCCATGGTCATGCCGATGTCGTAGCTCACCAGCGTGATCGGTGTCACCAGCACGCCAGCCAACGCCCCGATGGCTGCTGACAAGGCGAAGGACAGCGTCATGATGTATTTGGTATTGATCCCTACCAACAGCGCCGCGATACGGTTATTCGCCGTCGCCAGCACCGCGCGGCCCGTCAGGGTGCGGGTAAAGAACAGCCACAGGCCGACGAAAATCACCAGCGCGCCGACGATCACCCACAGGCTTTGCGGCAGAATGGTCGCGCCCAGCACGCGGATGGGGTCATCGCCGGAAAACGCCGGAAAGCGGTGCAGCTGCTTATCGAACACGACCTGCGCCACGCCGCGGATAAAAATGGATGCGCCGATGGTAATGATGATGAGGCTGGCGACAGGGGCGCCGCGCGCCGGCTCGATCGCCAGTTTATTGAGCGCCACCCCGATGGCTGCCGTCACCACGATGGCCAGCAAAGCGGCCAACGGCAACGGCGCGCCCGCCATATAGGCAAACGCGGTAATCATGCCGCCGAGCATCACGAACTCGCCCTGCGCGAAGTTCGCCACATCGGAAGCGTTATAGATAATGGTAAAGCCCAGGGCCACCAGCGCATAGACTGCGCCGACGGTCAGCCCCGACAGCAGGAACTGCATGAATTCAGGCATAGGTGTCTCCGGATTTGAAGAAACCCCGCCCGGCTTGCCATGCGGCCAGCCTGGCGGGGGAATCTTCGGCGCTACGATGGGCCGCGGCCCCGGCGCCGCCATCAGGCAGCGCGCAAAGCATGGCCCCGTTCGTCTTGCCTCTGGCCAGGCCCCGCGCCGGGCCAGAGGCAAGCGCCGGAATGTCGTTCAGTTATTCGACGATTTTCCAGCCGCCATCACGGATTTCCAGCATGCGGAAAGCGCTCAGGTCCAGGCCCAGGTGATCCTGCGGCGTCATGGTGAAGCTGCCCGTGGTGCCCATATAGCCGGCAGTCGATTCCAGCGCGTCACGGATCGCTGCCGGTTCGGCCTTGCCCGCACGGTTGATGGCATCCACAATCAGGTACAGCGCATCATGGGCATAGCCGCCGAAGGTCGAAACCGGCTTGCCGGTGTCACCCTCGTAGCGCTGCTTGTAGGCTTGCACCACGGCACGCTGGGGATCGTCTTCTGCCAGCTGCCCGGCCACCAGCAGCGACGTGCCCGGCAAGCGCACGCCTTCGGCTGCCTTGGCGCCGGCCAGTTCAATAAAGGCATCGGATGCCACGCCATGCGACTGATACAGCGGCATATCCACTGCCAGCTGCGCATAGTTGCGCGTCACGATGGCAGGGCCTGAGCCCATGCCCAGGTTCAGGATGGCCTGAATGCCATCCTTGTTGCGCAGATTGGTCAGCTGCGGCGTCATATCAGCATCGGCCGGGCCGAAGGTTTCATCGCCCACGATAGTGATGCCGTAATCGCCCACAATATCCAGGCACTGCTTGCGCATGGAGGCGCCGAAGCTGTCCGACCCCGACAGCAGGCCGATCTTCGTCAGCTTGCGCGCTTTCATGTCCTCGAAAATCTTGGCGCAAGCCATACGGTCGGTATGCGGGGTCTTGAAGGTGTGCTTGCGCACCGGCTGAATGATTTCAATGGCGCCTGCCAGCGAAATGAAAGGCACGCCAGCTTCCTCAACCACCGGGATGATGGACATCGTGGTGCCGGTGGTCGTGCCGCCAATCACCGCGACGACTTCATCGTCTTCAATCAGGCGCGTGGCGAACGTGCGCGCTTTGTTCGGGTCGCCGCCGTCGTCATAGGCAACCAGTTTGATCTTCTCGCCCTGAACGCCGCCCTTGGCATTGATGTCGTCCACCAGCATTTTCAGGGTGCGCGCCTCGGGCTCGCCCAGGAAGGATGCCGGGCCGGTCGCCGACACCGTCGAACCGATCAGGATATCGGCGCTGGCCGTACCGGCCGCACACCAGGCCAGCGCTACCGCGCCGGCCAGCTTGAACACATTCTTTTTGTTGAATTGCTTCATGTTGTCTCCCTCCAGTTTATGAAATGAACTGCCTATAGGCGCCGGGCTCTTCCAATGGCCCAGGCTGCCAGACACAGAAACCCCTGTGAACTGCAATGGCACGGCATGCCGGCCCGATCCGGCGCCTCTTTGCGGGCGCCTGGATATAAAACCCGATGCGTCAGGCGCTGGCTGGCGCCGGACGGCGCCACATCACCACACGAAAGCGGTTGGCAACGAAAGCGCTATCGGCAAAGCAGGCATTGCCCGCCGGGTTGGCGCCGGTCACATGGAAATCGCTGAAGGCGGCGCTCTGGTTGACGAAGATGCCCCCCAGCAGATTCACCGACAGATTGACGCCCGCCTCGGCAAAGGCATCGGCGGCATCCAGGATGCCTGCTTCGCTGGTGTCATACAGCGCCGCCGTAATAGCCCCCTTGCGGCGCGCCAGGCTCGCGGCGCGGCGCACGCCGTCGGCGGCATCGTCCACGGCCACGACAAAAGAGATAGGGCCGAAACGTTCAGCTTCATAGGCCCCGGCGGCATCGGCATCAACCGCCACCATCAGCGGCGTTGCGGTGCGCGCCGCGCCTGCGCCAGCCACCGGCGCAGAATCACGCACGACACGGCCCAGGGCGCGCGCGTCGGCCACCCGGCCCAGCGTATCGGTATTGGCGATGGCGCCCGCCACGGCAATCGCGCGCGCCGGGTCGGCCAGCAGGCCATCCACCGCCGCCACGATACCTGCGGCGACTTCATCAAAAGACTTGCGCTCGCCGCCTGCCAGAATGCCGTCGCGCGGCACGAACAGATTCTGCGGCGCGGTACACATCTGGCCGCTGTAGAGCGACAGCGAAAACGCGATGTTCTGGCACATGGCATCGAAATTGTCGGTGGCCGCGATCACGATACTGTTCACACCTGCTTCTTCGGTATAGACCAGCGGCGTGGCGGCATGGCGGCGCAGCCATAGGCCGAACTCGCCCGACCCGGTGTAGTCGATCTGAGCGACCCCCGCGTGCTCGGCAAACGCCTTGGCCAGGCCCTCGCCCGGCTCTTCCGCTGCCAGCAGCACCACATCGGGCGGCAAGCCTTGCTCCGCCAGCACTTCGCGCGCCACCAGGACCGTCAGCGCCATGGGCAGAATGGCTGCCGGGTGCGGCTTGGCAATCACGGTATTGCCGGTTGCCAGGTTGGCGAACAGGCCGGAATAGCTGTTCCAGGTCGGGAACGTCTGGCAACCGATCAGCAGGGACACGCCACGCGGCACGATGCGCCAGTGCTTATCCATCACGATGTCACCGGCCTTGCCCTGCGGCTTGACCCAGCGCGCGCTGGCAGGAATACGCTGCATTTCTTCCCAGGCATAGGCCAGGGCCTCCAGGCCGCGGTCCTGCGCGTGCGGGCCGCCAGCCTGAAATGCCATCGGAAACGCCTGGCCGGAGGTATGCATCACGGCATTGGCCATTTCAAAACTGCGGCGGTTCAGGCGGGCCAGGATTTCCAGGCAAATGCCCACACGGGCTTCGGCGCTGGTATTGGCCCAGGCTGCTGCGGCAGCCTGCGAATGGCTCACCAGCAAGTCGGCGTCGGCCGCCGGATAGCGGATACCCAGCGCGCCCGCGGCTGCCGTTCCCAGGAAAGGCGACACTTCCGCGCCCACCCGGCGCTGCTCCGGGTGACCGGGCAATTCAAAGTCGCCATTGAGGCGCGCTTCATAGCTGGACAGGCCTTCCTGCTTGGCGTGTTCGCCATAAATCTTGCCGCTGGGCACCTCTGGATAGGCGGTCCAGAACCCCCGTTCGCGTATGGCTGCAAGGGCCGAATCAAGCGTGGCGCGGTGCTGATCAAACAGGCTGGACATACTGGTTTTTCCCATGTTGAAGAGTGCCAGGGAATTATTGACCGACCGGACGGTTTATGCAATAGTAGGAACCCGAATACCCAAGCGCCATCAAGCTGTGAAAATGGCGCCCCAGGACCACCGGAAAAAATCCGGCGAAAAAAAATACGGCCCCGTGCCTCCGTTCCGTCTGCTACCGTCGCTGGTAGCCTGATGCCGGAATAGATGGCCCGGCGGTAAAAAAACGAAGGAGACAACGTGGAGCAATCCTCTCACGACACCGTGCTCGTCAGCCTGGAGCAAGGCGTGCTGCGCCTGACGCTGAACCGTCCTGACAAGCTCAATTCATTCAATGAAACCATGCACCTGGCGCTGCGCGCCGGGCTGGATCGCGCCGAGCAGGACAGCGCCGTGCGCGCCGTCTTGCTGACTGGCGCCGGCCGCGGTTTCTGCGCCGGCCAAGATCTGGGCGACCGCGACCCGCGCAAGAGCGGCGGCCAGGCCCCCGATCTGGGCGCCACCATCGAACAGTTCTACAACCCGCTGGTGCGCCAGATCCGCCGCCTGGAAAAACCCGTGATCTGCGCCGTCAATGGCGTGGCTGCCGGGGCGGGCGCCAATCTGGCGCTGGTCTGCGATATTGTCCTGGCCGCGCGCTCGGCGCGCTTCATCCAGGCCTTTTCCAAGATCGGCCTGATCCCGGATTCCGGCGGTACCTGGAGCCTGCCGCGCCTGCTGGGCGAAGCCCGCGCCAAAGCGCTGACGCTCACCGCTGCGCCGCTGAATGCCGAAACGGCGGCCGACTGGGGCCTGATCTGGCGTGCCGTGGACGACGAAGCCCTGCAAGACGAAGCCCTGAAACTGGCGCAGCAACTGGCGCAAGGCCCGACTCGCGGCCTGGGCCTGACCAAACTCGCCATTCAGGCGGCCGCCACCAACAGCCTGGACCAGCAGCTCGAACTCGAACGCGATTGGCAGCGCGAAGCCGGCCGCAGCCAGGATTACGCCGAAGGCGTCGCCGCTTTCCTCGACAAGCGCCCGGCCGTTTTCAAGGGGAACTGAGATGGACATCAGCACCCTGAGCCCGCAAGCCCTGGCGCGCGCCTGCGCCGAAGCCATGTGGAAGGACGACCGCGCCACCCAGCATCTGGACATGAAGCTGGACCTGGAGCAAGTCGGCCCCGGCACCGCCGCCATCCAGATGCGCATAGACGCCAGCATGCTCAACGGCCACCGCACCTGTCACGGCGGCTATATGTTCACGCTGGCCGATTCGGCCTTCGCCTTCGCCTGCAATACCTATAACCAGCGCACGGTGGCGCAGCATTGCTCGGTCAGTTTTCTCGCCCCTGCGTTCGAAAACGACATTCTGACCGCGACAGCGCGTGAAATCAGCCGCAACGGCCGCAGCGGTATTTATGACGTGGTCATCCGCAACCAGGATGGCGCCCATATTGCCGAATTCCGCGGCCATGCCCGCACGATCAAAGGCACTTTGCTGCCAGAAGCCACCCCCTGAATACCCGCTGCCGGCATCAGACCGGCACGAGATAACCAGACTGCGGCGCGGCAGCGCGCCGCCAACTAGTGCAAGAATCAGAAGCCATAGCAGGAGACAAGCATGGAAAACCTGGCGCCTCGCAAAGAGGATCTCGATCCGATTGAAATCGCTTCGCGCGATGAACTGGCCGCGCTCCAGCTGGAGCGCATGAAATGGTCGCTGACCCACGCTTACGAGAACTCCCCGTTCTACCGCAAGCGTTTCGATGACGCCGGCGTCCATCCGTCCGACCTGAAAACGCTGTCTGATCTTTCCAAATTCCCCTTCACCTACAAAACCGACCTGCGCGATACCTATCCCTTCGGCATGTTCGCCGTGCCGCGCGAACAGCTCGTGCGTATCCATGCCTCGTCGGGCACCACCGGCAAGCCCACCGTGGTCGGCTATACCCGCAATGACATCGACATCTGGGCCACCGTGATGGCGCGCTGTATCCGCGCAGCCGGCGGCCGCCCGGGCGACGTCATGCACAACGCCTACGGCTATGGCCTGTTTACCGGCGGCCTGGGCGCTCACTATGGCGCGGAAAAACTGGGCTGCACCGTGGTCCCCATCTCCGGCGGCATGACCGAGCGTCAGGTGTCGCTCATCAATGACTTCCAGGCCCGCATCATCATGGTGACGCCGTCCTACATGCTGTCCATTCTGGATGAATTCAAACGCCAGGGCATGGATCCGCGTGAATGCTCTCTGGCCGTCGGCATCTTCGGCGCCGAGCCCTGGACCAACGCCATGCGCCTGGAAATCGAACAGGCCTTCGACATGCATGCCGTGGACATCTACGGCCTGTCGGAAGTCATGGGCCCGGGCGTGGCCAACGAATGCGTGGAAACCAAAGATGGCCTGCATATCTGGGAAGACCACTTCTACCCGGAAGTCATAGATCCTGTCACGGGTGAAGTGCTGCCTGACGGCTCACAGGGCGAACTGGTGTTCACCACCCTGACCAAGGAAGGCTTGCCCATCATCCGTTACCGCACCCGCGACCTGACGCGCCTGCTGCCGGGCACGGCCCGCACCATGCGCCGTATGGAGAAAATCACCGGCCGCAGCGACGACATGATCATCCTGCGCGGCGTGAACGTGTTCCCGACTCAGATCGAAGAGCAGATCCTCAAGTGCAAGGGTCTGGCACCGCACTTCCAGATCGAACTGAGCCGCAATGGCCGCATGGACAACATGACGGTGCATGTCGAATGCCAGGCCGATGCCTGCGACGAACAGGCCCGCTCGCGTTCCGCCAAGGAATTGGCGCATCACATCAAGAGCATTGTCGGCATCAGCACGCTGGTGGATGTCACGCTGCCAGGCGCGGTGGTGCGTTCCGAAGGCAAGGCCAAGCGCGTCGTCGATAACCGGCCCAAACGCTGATTTGCCGGCCCGGCTATTCCACCAAAAGCCGGGATCCGCAGCCAGCCTGGCCAGGCCCGGCCAGACTAAAACGCCACCTGGCCCGGCACCAAAACCGGGCCATCGCCAACACCGGCCGCCCGGATATCGGCGGCCCGCACAGCGGAATGCGGTAACATCGCCACTCAGTGGCGGCATTCAGCGGCATTCTGGCAACACGCCGCATGCCGCGCTGAACCGCCAGGCCAGAATGGGCGCGCAGCACGCTGCGGCCCCTGGATGCCTATCCGCGGCACAGGCGCACGCCTTCCCGGCGTTGCCCCTGGGATTGCCGCCGATGCGCTCCTGCCGTCCGGCCCCCAGTATGCCTGGGCGCCTGGATGAAGCCCGGACCACACGGTGCCGCATTGCCGCCATGCGGCAGTCAGCACCGCAGCGCCTGCCGTAGTTGGCCCCTTAGAATAATGACGATTAATAGGACGATATATCAGCATGGCACGCACGCGCGCGGCAGATTTCGAAGAAAAACAGCGCAGCATCCTGACCAGCGCCGCCGCAGTTTTTGCGGAACTGGGCATGGAAAAGGCATCCATGGCACAGATCGCCTCACGCAGCAAAGTCTCGAAGGCACTGCTCTACCACTATTACCCCAGCAAAGACGCCCTGATCTTTGACATCATCCGCAGCCATCTCGAAGAGCTGGACCATGCGCTGGAAGTCACCGAAGAAGAAAGCAAGGGCGACGATGCGGAAACCCGGCTGCGCAAACTGGTGCGCCAGATTCTTGAGTGCTACCGCGATGCGGACGATATGCACAAGGTGCAGCTCAACCGCTCCGGCTCACTGACCGATGAACAGGCCCAGGAGCTCAACCTGCTGGAACGCCGCATCGTGCGCAGGATTTCTGCGGTCATCCACGAAATCAATCCGCAACTGGACGAACACCGCCCCTTGCTCAAACCCGTCACCATGTCGCTGTTCGGCATGCTGAACTGGGTCTATATGTGGTTCCGCCCCGATGGCCCGGTCAGCCGCGAGGAATATGCGGATATCGCCACCACGCTGGTGCTGGAAGGCTTGAAAGCCATCAAGTAATGTGAAAAGTTCCGGCCCAAGGGCCGGAACCTATCAGCTGCCATACAGACCGCCATACGGGGGGGGCAGGCACCCGCGCCCTGCCCCAGGCCCTTGCGTCCAGGCTTACAAATTCAGCGTCAAGCCGAAACGGATCGTCCTGCCAGGCGCGGGCAAGGTGGTACGCGCCAGCGGATCCAGATAGTACTCATTGGTGATGTTGGTAATGCTGGCATCCAGGCTCACAGCATCGTTCAGCCGGTAATTGGCAAACGCATCAAAAGTGCGGATGCTGTTCCAGTAAAAAGGCTTGGTTGTCGTGTTGGACCAGCTGATCCGGCCTTGCTCCAGCCATCTTGCTTCCTGTTTGTTCTTCGCCTCGCTGTGATAAATCATGCGGCCGCCGACATGCAGCCGGTCATCCAGAAAGCGCGCGCCCAGGCTCAGGTCTATCGAATACTTGGGCTGCAGGCTGATACGCGCATTGGTCTGCGGAAAGCCTGCTGCCACGCAGCTTTCCATCGCACGGCCGAAATAGGGATCGTAATTCGCCGCTGCGTAATCAGCGTCGCAGACCTTCTGATCCAGACGATACGTCGTGCCGATATTGGCATACCAGCCGCCGCTATCCCAGCGGCTCAGGAATTCAATGCCTGAAAACTCTTTTTTATCAAACTGCACGATATTGAAATTATCGTCCCGGTCGATGAAATGACGGATGCTGTTGCGGAAATAGTTCAGGCGCACATCCACATGGCGGAAACTGGGGAAATAGGCGGCCAAATCGTGCACATAGCCAAACTCCCAGTTCCTGGCCCGTTCCGGGCGCACCGAACTCGTTCCTTCCAGGGTCACGCCATAGGCATTGCTGCTTTGAGTATCCTCATAAATGGAAGGAAAGCGGATGGCTTCCGCATAGCGCGCATACAAGCGGATATCCGGCGTCACATAAGCGGTCATCCCCAGCATAGGCGCCCAGCCGCTGCCCCGGTGTTTTTCCACCGGCGCCCAGCGATCGACCTGCGGAACCGGCTGCGTCACATTGCCCGGATTATCCTGCACCGGATCGGGCAGGCGGTACTTGGCATAGCTGCCGGTCTGGCCTTGAGGATTTTCCACCATCTCATCAAAACTCATGTTCCCGTTCAGGAAAGGGTCGTTCTCAATGAAGCCCTGATGCTTTTCGTACAGATACGGAATATGCAGATTGGCCTGCCAATACTTCACGCCATTGATTTCCGTCGTACTGCCCCGGTTAGGGACTGTCTTCAGCTCCTGCTGCCGCTCCCCAAAACGCGTGGCAATGTCGGCCATCTGCTGATAGGTAATGACGCCTTGCTGATAATTGTGCTGGCGCTGGTTGTAATCCTCCAAAAGCTGCATATCCGCGTCATCCAGCAACTGCAGGTAGGGCACCCGCTTGTGGGTCACGATATTGCGCTGCGCGCCGAAGCCGCCCAGGCCGCTGCGCTCCGTACGGTAGCGGTCCAGGCCGTCATCAAACGACCAATAGCTGGCATAGCGGGCGCCAGCGGAAACACTGAGCCAGGATGTCGCCGCCCACTCCAGATTCATCGTGAGCCCGTGCTGGCTGCGCCGGCCGGATCGCGGCCCCATGATACGGCTGCCCATATTCACATCATTCGATTCATTATCGTAGGCATCGGCCTGCGCCAGTTCTTCCTTCTGGAAATCGCCGCTGACCAGCAGGCTGACCGCCGGACTGAGCGTAAACAGATTGCTGGCGTTCACACCCTGCCGCCTGTGATCCGACACAATCAGCGATAGCGGCACGACTTCGAAACGGCCATCCTCACGCACTGGCGGCGTCCCCGAGACCCCGGCGCACCCACCATCCGCGATTTTCTGCGCGTCCTTTCTGACGTGGCAATCGGTGTAGAGATCCCATGCCCGGTCGCCATAGCGGGCGCCGTCACCACGGTCCGGCCCCAGCACGCCCCATGGCCAGTCACCATTTTGATGCCGCTCACTGTGATTGCTGGTGCGCCACACACCCAGTTCAAGATTGATCCATTCCGCTTGCTCCGGCTGCCAGCTGTAGTTCAAACCATAGGTTTTCTGTGTGACGCTGGAATGCGGCATCTGGATATAAAACGGGTCTGTCCGTTTATCCGCGCTCTGCATGGCCGATTGCACCACCCATTGCATGGCTTCGCCAAATGACAGATCGGTATCCATGTAATTGAAGCGCAGCACCTGATTGTCCGGCAGGTACACCCCGCCCTTCAGCAGCAAGGACTCATTTTCGCTGGCCGAATTCGCCACTTCGTCGCCTGGGCGGTAAAGCTGGGCCAGATACGGCGTCAAATTCAGATTGGCGTCGGTATTACCCGCATCGGTCAGGCCATCGCGCCAATGATCGGTGTTGTAGGCGCTGCTGCCGCGTTTGCCGCTGAAATAATTGCCCCGGCTCCGGTAGCTATAGGCCGCCAGAAAATCGAAATATTCCTGCCGGGTGGCCAGCGCCAGACGCCAGGCCCGGTCCTCCAGATTGAAGCCTGGCAGTTTGCCGCCAGACCGGGGGCTATCGCGCCCGCCAGGCAAGGTAGGCAGCCCCAGGTGGTTGTAACCGGGATTGACGGTTGCCCCGGGAATATCGCGGTAATCCATGCCATAGATGCCGAACGCCGACTTATCGACCGAGGTGCTGTTATTGGCCGTCTCGGCCTTGAGTTCCATGCCCCAGTCCGAATCCTCGCGGATGATATCTTCCGGCATCAGGGTGCGTATCTGTACCGCCCCGCCTATGCCGCTTTGCACACCGCGCGTCATGGACGGCCCTTTTTCCACCATGATGCTGCTGATCATGTAAGGATCCAGGTAATTGCGGTTCGCCACCCCCGCAGGGCCCAGCCAGACCGACATGGCTTGCTCCGTGCCGTCCACGGTCACAGGCACGCGGCCTTCGCCCTGGATGCCACGAATGTTCGGGTCCAGCGCGCCGCCATTGCGCGCATCGTTGCTGTAAACCCCGTTGAGCCCCTTGAACAAGTCTGCTGCCGATGTGCCGCGGTAACGCTCGATCTCTTCTTTGCCCACATAGACATTCGACACGTCTTTCTGGAAAACCTCATCCCGCCCGGCCTCGTCCCGGGAACGGACGCCATATACCACGTTGGCATCGAGCGCCTGGACATCGTCCTGCGCCACCGCAGGCGCCGGTGCGCCTGCGGGCGTGTCTGCAAGGGTTTGGGCGGATGCGCCGGGCGCAATCATCAGGCAACACACTGCGCTCAGGCAGCAAAACGAAACATCACGCGTGCGCAGGGCATGCGATATGGGATGCCGGGTCAGTCTTAGCATCATCCTTCCTTAGAAACTCAGGGTCATGCCCAGCTTGAACGAACGCCCGGGCGCAGGTTGCGTCATGCGTGCCAAAGGATCCAGGTAATAGAGATCCGTCAGGTTGTTGATACCGGCGTTGAGGCGCAAATGGCGGTTGACACGGTATTGGGCATAGAGATCGACCACCAGAATGGGCTGCCAGCGATAGGGCTGGTTCATCGTGATGACGCCGAAATTGCCCGCCTCAATCCAGCGTTCTTCGTCTTTATTGCTGGCGCGGCTGTGATAAATCGCGCGGGCGCCCAGCTCCAGCTTGCGCTCCAGCAAACGCAGGCCGCCATCCAGCGTGATGGAATAGTCCGGCTCCAGGCTGGTACGGGTGAACGTCAGCGGAAAACCGGCAGTGACGCAGGTGTTGAAACGGGTATTGAAGAACGGATCCAGCGCCGAAGCGTAATCGGCATCGCACAGTTTGTTTTTCAGGCGATAGCTGACGCCCAGGCCGCCAAACCATGACCCGCCGTCGGCGGACGCGAGAAACTCCAGCCCTTCCAGGCGCTTTTCATCGAACTGCACCACCATGTAGTTGTCATTGCGGTCGATGAAGTTCTCGATACGGTTGCGGTAATAATTCAAGCGCAGATCGAAGGCATCCAGCGACGGGAACCAGGGCGTCATATCCTGCACGACGCCAAGCTCGATATTGCGGGTTCGCTCCGCTTTCAGGTGATAGTCGTCGCGGCTGCCCAATAAGCCGAAAGCGCTCTGGAAGTCCTCGAATACGCTGGGAAAACGCACATATTCGGCATAACGGGCATAGACGCGGCTATGGTCAGTCATGAACCAGGTCAGGCCCAGCATCGGCGCCCAGGCGTCATTGCTGCGCTTGTCGGGCAAGGGATAGCGCTCGTCCTTGGGCAGTTCCTCAGTCAGCCAGCCGCTGGAGTGCACATAACCCGTCATGCCCTGCACCCACAGCAAATCGCTGGCATTGGAGCGATATTCGGTCCGCTCCCCGGTATTCTGATCGTAGTAACCGGGCACCAGATACTTGTAATGCTCCACCCCATTGGCATCGGTCACTTTCTCATTGATGTCGAAAGTGCCATTGGCAAAGGGGTTGTTGTCGGCATAGCCCCGGTGATCCAGATCGGGCGTGGGCACCATGACAGCCAGCGGCCCCTGGGTATGGCCATGGCTATAGCTGCCCAGATACGTCGCCCCATTGAGGGTGACATACCGGCCGAAATTGTTGTCGCCAGGCAAGCCGTAAAACACACGATGGCTATTGGCCTCGCGGTCGGCATCCGTGCGGGCAATGTAGCCCTGGGTCAAGGCATCCAGCCACTGTTGCGACTCACGCGCAAAGGCGCGCTGTTCATCCGTCAGCGTTTCAGTGCGCGCGGCCTGGTCGATTTCATCGCGGCGTGATTGGTAGTGCTGTAATTGCGCCACCTGATCTTCCGTCAGGTACATCGCATACGACAGCACCGAATGGGTAATCTTGTTGTGACGCGCCCAGGTCTGATCGCGGCGTTTCTCTGCCAGCTTTTCATCCTTGGACCAGTAACGGCTGTAGCGCGCCCCGGCGGTCAATTGCAGCCGGGGCGTAATCGCCCAATCCAGGGAAAAGCGGGCGCTGTATTCCTGGCGTTTCCCCGATCGGGCACCCATGTAATCCCGCCAGATCACATTTTCATTGAAGCTGTGCTGCCCCTCCATGGCGTGGCTTTCATCCAGATCCTCACGCACCAGATCAGCGCCGACATTCAGGCTCAGATCGGGATGCAGCCGGAAGCGGTTGCCCACGTTGAAGCCCGTTTTCCCGTGGCGGCTGAGCTGCCATGATTTATCAATCACCGTGCCCTCGATATTCGCATCGGGAGTCCGGCTCATCTCGCCCTTGTCCTGCCACTGCCGGCATACCATGTCATCCCATTCCGCCTGTTCGGGAAACGACTGGCGAAAATCATTGCAGCGCCGGTAATTGTCATAGGGGCGGTCGATCTGGCCTTCCGCCAGCGCCCAGGCAACGCCGCCGTTGTCATGGCGAAATGCCCGGCTATCCGTCTTCCAGAGATTGATATCCAGGTCTATCCAAGGGTTGTCCACCGGGTCCCAGCGGTACCCCAGCTTCCAGGTTTGCTGCGTCAGGGTGGAGTCCGGCACCACGGGCAAGCGCCCGTCCTGGTACTCGCCCATGGTGATATAGGTACTGATATCCGCCGCGTTTTCGCCATAGCGCTGCTCGGTCCGCATGTAATTCAGGCGCAAGGTCTGATCAGCGGGCAGATATAAAGCCCCCTTCAGCAAGACGGACTCGGTTTCGTTATGGGTGTTGAGCACCTCTTGGCCCGGCTGGAAAACATTGGCGACGTAATCGCGCAAGGCCGACGGATCATTGGGATTTTCGCGCTGCGAGAAATAAGCGTGAGTCAGCCAATCCGTTTTTTCATATTTACTGGCGCCGCGGGTACCGCTGAAATAGTTGCCGCTGCGGCGGAAGCTATAGGCCGCCAGCAAATCGTAATGTTCCTGCCGGGCCGCCGCCGCCACGCGCCAGGAAGCATCATCCAAATTCAGCCCGCCGTTACCGCTGCGCCGCCTGGGCAAGGCCTGAGCGCCGCTGCTGGCGGGCAATATCACACCCAGGTCATTCGCGAATGATCCGGCGCCATAGGCGCCCGGTATATCGCGGTAATCCTTGCCATGGAAACGGTCCAGGCCAGCCGGAGCCTTCACCGTCCCGGTGGCCGTCTCGGTTTTCAATTCGAAGGCGAAACGCTCATCCGGCGGCAGCAGATCATCCACATCCAGCGTCCGGATGCGTATCGTGCCGCCCAGCCCGCTGCCATTTTCCAGCGACGGGCCTTTTTCGGCGCTGATGCCGCCGACCAGATTCGGATCCACATAAGAGCGATTACTGACACCGCCCTGCGCGCCCAGCCAGACGGTCGTGGACTGCTCCGTGCCATCCACCAGCACCGGCACACGTCCTGTCCCCTGCACGCCGCGGATATTGGGGTCCAATGCCCCGGAATTGCGGGCTTCTCCGGTATAGACACCGTTCAGGCCCTTGACCAAATCCCCGACCGAAGTCCCTTTGTAATTTTCAATCGCTTCCCGTTCCATTTGCACAGAGGAAATATCCTGCAGGAAGCTGTCAGGCATCGGGGTTTTACCCTGGACCAGCACGGCATCCAGCGTTGAAACCTCTTCGGTTGGCGAATCATTATCCGTGTCCTGCGCCAGCGCGGGCGGGCAGGCAAACAGCAGGGCGCTGGCCAGCGGGCCATAGCGCAGCAAGGTCGATGAAGGCATGATGTGTTCCTGGGCCGTACCGGTACGCTCGGCCGCTACGGTTGCAGCACGGCAGAGCAGCCCGGCCCCAAGGCCAAGGCGCTTCCGCTGTCTGACGCGGCGCCTGCGGCGCCTTATGAATACAGCGGTGCCAGCCCTGGCCTGGCGGCCTGAGCTGGCACCTGGTTCAGAGATCAGTCAATGATTTCTTTCAGCACCCGCGTACCGTCCAAGGTACCGTCGGTCACCAGAATGCTGGGGTAGCGATCGTCACGCCCTGCTTTCTTGATGTCCAGCGACAGAACAAGCTTGTTATTCAGAATGCCGCCCAGCTCATTAGACAAGCTGCTGCGTGCATCGAAATCGCTGAGCGAAGTCACTCCAATATTTGCCGTCGTGCCGCTGGCACTACCCGGCCGCTTGACCAACTGAGTGCCGGCAACCGTACCATCCGATACCCACAGCGCCGCCACGAACCCGCTGCCGTCAGCCGGCCTGGAGTCTATTCCGTAGAAAAACAGCTTGTCGCCAACCAGCTGGCGACGCCAGGCAATGTCATAGAAACTAACGGCAGAAAACTGCTCCGTTTCCGGATCCATGGCCAGATCGCCGAAATGCATCTTGCCCATAAAACCGTCGTAGCCATGGCGCGACAGGTTCAACGTGCCTGCGTAATACACCTCTTTGCCGCCATCTGTCGGTGCCGGCACCCGATAGGTGCCCGCTGGCTTGCCATCCGTACGCCAGAGTTGCCGTGTCATCATGGCGCTATTGGGCTCTGGACGATAGGTAATCTGCTGATAGCCCGCATCCGTGACCCGCTCTACACTCAGTTCGAAGTAAAACTGGTCTTTCCATGCGCGTACCGGCGTGATGTGTGCTGCGCGCAAATCCACTTCGCCGAACTCGTCCGCCAACCACTGATCCAGATTGAAAACGGTCACTGGCTTATCGTCCTGCCCCTCCACAAAGTAGCCCAGCACTTTCTGGCCATCGGCGTTCTGCCAGGAGATATAGACACGATCCTGCTGACGCTGCAGCAAAGTGAACTTGCGATCCTCTGCATACTCATCACTCAGCTTCATGACTTTCTCGGTTTTCTTGCTGTCCGGATGTGTTTTCCAGAGCTCTGTCCGGGCTTTCCCGTTGACATGGCTGAAAGTCAGGAAATACAGCTGATCGCCCAGCACGGCTGAAAACTGGGGCATGACGATCTGGCTGGCATCGCCATATACCTTTTCCGTCACATCTCCATTGCTGCGCCACAAGCTTGCAGGCTGACCGCCCCCCTCACGTGCCGAAAAATAGACCCAGTTTCCCGCGCGGACAAACTCACGCGGCCAGCTGCCCCGCTCTTTTTCATCCTGGCGCTGATTGTCCGGATTGATATCGTGCAGCAAACGGGTGCCGCTTTCCGTGCCATCGCTGATCCAAAGCTCCTGCCCATGCTTCTCCGTCGTCGCCGGAAAGAGAATCCGTCCATCCTGAAGCGCCGTCATGGATTCGATGTGGCTGTATGACGTACTGTTGGCCCCCACCGGCAGGCTGACACGCGTCGTCCCATCCGTCGTTCCGTCCGTCCGCCAAAGTTCATTGCCATACTGCATGGTGAAGTAGAGGAAATCCCGGCATTGAATCGACAGTTCCTGCGCATTGCCGCTGGCAGCGGTGCAATGCTGAAGCCTGGCTTTCCCCTTCACACTATCGCTATATGCCTGGTTGCTGCTGGAGTTGCTGGCCTGAAAACCCAATTTGGACAAAGGCGTGCTGCCCAAGCCTGCCTGCGCCAGATTGATGGTGCCATTGGCAGTGACCGTCACACGCTGCGCGCTGTTGTCACGATTGCTGATAAGCAGTTGCGTGCCGGATGCCAGGCCCTGGACGTTGGCGGAGCTGTAGCTTGTATCCTGCCCGGGATCGGGTTTGGGCGTGGGGGTGGAACCCCCGCCTGACGAGCTGTCGCCGCCGCTGCCGCCACCGCCGCAGCCAGCCAGGATCAGACTCACGGCCAGCATGCTCAGGGCCGGGGCGAAACGAAGAGAAGACGTTTTCATGATTCAGTTATCCGTAATCAATGTTGCAGAGGCAGCAGTTGCTGGGTGCCCGCAGGTGTGCCGTCCGTCACCCAGGCATCGTTCGCTATGGTCAGCAGCACGCGCTGCGCATCCAGGGGCAAAGTCGGACGGCTGATGATGTATTCGCCCATCGGCAGGTCAAACACATCCGTTTCCGCATCGCCATGTTTCAGGGTGACCACCCCTGCCTTATCGGCATAGCGGGAGTACATTTCTGCGAACCTTTTTTCGCCTGCCATGAAATACACCCGCTCGCCGCTCTGGACTGGCCGGCTGATGTACGGGTAGCGCGCCATGGCCGTAATCTCGCCATCCGCCGTGATCTGCAACAGGCTTTGTTTGCTATCGGCCTTGTCCTTCACCGTCAGGACATACATCCGCTGCCCGTCACTGGTCATTTCCAGCGGGCTATCAATACTGATCCCCTGGTCTTGCCAGGAAACCGCTTCTGCTGCCGGTTTGTCCGCGCTGGCATCCAGGCGGTAGAGCAGGTGTTCACGCGGCCTGGCCGGATCCGAGATCGTGAAATACAGCTTATTGCCCAGCTGGCGCAGATTGGCAGGTTGCGTGTGCGCCGTGCCGGCCCCGATGTGGTCCACGGCGCTGCCGTCGAGGATGTCGGTCAGCCTTTCCGGGCGCTCGGCACCGTGACGCAGGCGGTAAAGCTCCAGGCCTTTCTCTTTTTCAATATTGGCCACGAAGAACAAGTCCTGCCCCACGCGCTGCAAGGCCCCGCTGCCGTTATAAGTCAGCACGTTGACCAAACTGGGATCGGCAACCTGCGCCACCGGCTTGGCCGTCTCTGCGCCTGGCGCGCTGCGATACAGCCAGCGGCTGATTTCCATCTGGCCGCTGCTGGCATCCGTCCGCTCCACTACGACGAGGAAATACACCTTTCCGTCCACTGCAATAAGATGCTGCGGCTGCACCGAGTCTTGCGCCCCCCATGCCGCTGCGCCTGCCGGTTCCAGCGCCACCGGTGTCGCGCTGCCCACTGTGCCGTCCGTGTAATACAGCCGGGTGACCCGGTCATCGCCCATGGCAGTGAAATACATAAGATCACCCACCGGAGTCAGGTAGGAGGGGCTGCTGCTCAGGCTGAAAATGTTATCCGGCGAGCCGACGCGGATGTCCTTGATCAGCTGGGGCTCGCCCTCCCCCGTGGCATCCACCACATACAGCTCGTTGCCCACCTCGTCATCGCCGCCAGCCAGGAACAGCCGGTTTTTGAAGACGGTCAGATTGCGTATCGCTGACATATACGACGTGGAGGCGAAATGCTTGACCAGCGAGGTGCCTGCTGCCGTGCCATCGGTTTTCCAGAGCTGGTTATACCCGGGCGGGTTACCGGTGCCCGAGGTCGGGAAGTAAGTCCAGGTCTTGCACGTCACCAGGACAGGCGCCAGTTCGCTATGCTCACCCTGCGCCTGGCCATCCCCCTGTTCCAGCCCGCACTCCTGCAATTGCTGGCCCTTTTCCGGGGTTTGAACCGCTGCAATGTTGAGGCGATAGCGATCATTGGGTTTGAGCGCCTGGCCAAACACGAACGTGCCATTTTTGGCCAGCGTGACCGCTTCGGCGCCGGGCTGATCTTCGTTGACCAAGGTAATGCTGCCGCCCGCCAGCAAGCCATCGAGCTGCACCGCCAGGCGATAGCTCTCGGGCGCGACCGGCACCACGACCGTATCATCACCCCCGGGACCTTCATGGCCGCCGTCACCACTGCCGCCGCCACCGCAGCCAGCCAACGCAGCCGCCAGCGCCAAAAGACCAAAATTGCCAAGATTGGGTTTCACGTTATTCACTCCGAAAAAGCGGAAGGGTTCAGTCATTGCGATCCAGCAGATCGCGGATGTTGTCGCTGACTTGTTGACGGACACGGAACGCCAGGAACAGAGCCAGCAACACGCCCAGCATCAGGGCAAGCAGCATGCTGAGCTGCCCGGCAGCGTCCAGCAGCAAACCCGCCAGTACCGGCACGCCGAGACGCACCAGGGTGAACAGCGTGGTCTGCAAGCCGTAATCGGCCGCATTCAGTTGACGACGGGTAAAGAAGTAGGTCAGACCGAACATCAGCGCGGATATCGCGCCCATGCTGGCGGCAATGCATAGGGCGCTGGCGATCAGCCAGCCTTGCCCCAGGCCAGCCCAGATACTGAAAGTCAGCAAGGCCAATGCCCCTAAAGCGGCGGCCAGGTAGCGGGTGATGGCGCGGGCGATTCCCATGGAACGGGCCAGCCGTCCGCCGATCAGGCTGAACAGGGCACCGATGACGCCGCCCAGAATGCCGACGATGAAGGCCACGCGCTCCATCTCCATCCCCTGATCCAGCATCAGCGGTTTGAGATATAGCCAGGCTGCGCCGATGAATGGAAAGCAGGTCAGCAGCAGCATGGACCATTGACGCGCTCCCGGCTGCTTGAAAAAACTGGCCCAGTCGGCCAGCACGCCATGCTCCGTCACAGGGGAAAGGTCGGAACGCGGCGTTTCCGCCCCGGCTTTGCGTAGCCAGGCAAAAGGCAGGCATCCGCACAGCAGGGCCAAGCCCATCAGCCAGAATGGCACCTGCCAGCCAAACCGCGCCTGCAGCAAGATCATGATGCCGCCGCCAATGATGGCCCCCAGGAACAAGGCGGCGGAACGGATGCTGCCGGCGCGCAGTTGCTCGCTGCGCGGCAAGCACTGAACGGCCAGCGCGTTCAAGGGAATATCCGCCCAGGTTGCGGCAATGCTGATGGCGAAGGTCAGCGCGAACAGCAGCCCGCGCTCTTCGATCAGGTTCTGCCTGCCAATGGCCCAATACAGCGCCAGCAAGCCCAGGCTCAGCAGCCAGAGCCAGTGCACCATTTGCCCTTTGCCCAGCCGGATGCGCTGCACCGGAATGGCAAACAGGAACTTGAACATGGCCGGCAGGGCTGCCAGTTGGAACAGGCCGATTTCCGTACCGCTCCAGCCGTGCTGACGCATCACCAGCGGCATGTCGAACATAAGATAAATACTGGGAATGGCCAGTACCAGATTCATCCAGCCGAACAGCAATTGCAGGCCAAAAAACCGTGAACGAATCATCGCGTTCACCCAGCTTTCCGGGCAATAACGGCTGTCACGGGGGCAACCGGGAACACCAACGCGCCGATCTGCTCGACCTCGCTGAACCCGGCCTGTTGCAGCAAGCTGGCAGTGTGCCCGGCAGCCAGAACGCTGCGGCCCTGCATACGCAGGTTCAGGTAATACTGGAGCACGGCCAGATCCGCCGCCTCACGGTTGATTTCCGCATGGCAGCAGACCAGCACGCCGCCAGGTGCCAAGGCATCATGCAAACGCGCCAGCAACGCCGGAATATCCTGGACGAAATGCAGAACCGACGAACACCAGATCATGTCGTAGTCCTTGCCGAAATCATCCTGGCCGACATCCCCCCCGACAGCCTTCAGCCGCTGCGCCAGCCCGGCCTGTTCAATATTCTCTTGAGCGACCTGCGCCACGGCCGGATATTCAAATATCACCCCGTGCCACTGCGGCCAGTGCTGCGCCAAAGCGATGGCAACCCACCCTGGGCCGCCGCCCAGATCCAGCAGCCTGCCTGGCCCGCGCCCTTGCTGCCAGCCGCCCAGCAAACGCAGCGCCGTTTCCGTCGTCACATTTCTTTGTTCCTGGCCGATATGCAAACGCGCCGCGTCGGCCCAGTTCTGCTGAATTTCCTCGGCGGACAGCGGCGGCCGCGCCGCCGGCTGGCCCGTCAATTGCTGATGCAGCCTGGCCCCTGCCTGCCGCAAGGTCTGATGACGAAAAAGCAGGGCATCGCCGCAGTAATGCGGCGAATCAGGATTCAGCCAGGGATCCATCTCAGGATGAGTGCGGTACAGATCGCCGCCATCGCTGCCCTGCTCCCGTTGCAGCAGGCCCATCCCCCACAGCAGCTCCAGCCAATAGCCCAGCCGGCGCGCCTCCATGCCCAGACGCTCGGCCAGCTCGGCGGCTGTCACCTTATCCTGCGTGCAGGCGAACAGGCGGCTTTGCAGCGCTTCCTGCAAGGCATCCGCGCTTAAACCGGCAAGCTGTATCTGCCAGAGCGACTGCAGGGCATGCGGCTGCGCAACGGCTGCCGAAGAGAAAGAAAACGGGGACTGCTGCAAAAGACCGGGCATAGGAATGAGGCGCCGATGAAAAGCGCTTTACGTTTATGAATCCGGTGTTTATGCTAATAAGAAAAAGTCTCATTTACTTATGAGAAAGGAAGCAATACCTATGCGAAACGCATCGGCTCGGTCTGGCGGGCAATCATGAGCAGGCACTCACTGGCTTGCCGTCTCGCGGCCCATGAGACCAAAACACAAGCGCAGCTGCAGGATGGACGGATGCGCGTCAGGCTGCCCGACGAGCTGGGTGACTGTGTCCACGACTTCATCACCCTGGAATCCGGCCTGGGCGTCGGCTGCCTGAGCTATCGCCCGGCAACCGCGCTGATTGAAGAAAGCAACACCATGCACCCGGGCCGCGTCATGGTGATAACGCTGGGCATGCAAGGCCGTTCACTCTACCGGGGTGAAGATAGAACCCGCCTGGAGTTCGCCGCCGGCCACACCACGATTTCCTCGTTCAGCGGGGTTTCTGGCGAGCGGCTTTATGAAGCCGGCGCAGCCGTCTCCCAACTGCGCGTGATCGCCAGCGAAACCCTGATCAGCAAATATGTCGGTGAAGACCGGGCTGGCCGCATTCTTGGCAACCACCAGTTGCGGCAACTGGCGTTTCGCAACAGCACGCCGGCCGCGATGAACCATGCCAAGGCCTTAATGAGCCATCTCAAGCCCACCCAGCAGGCGGTCTCAAAACTCGATTTGCATATTCACGCCCTGAGCCTGCTGAATGAGCAGTTCAATCTGCTGTCGCCGGAACATTACCGGCCCGCATCGCCCCTCTCGCCATCGGAAGCGGAGCGCATAGAACGTATTCGCGCCTTCATGACCGAAAACCTGGACAAATCCCTGACGCTGGATTTTCTCTCGGTCCAGTTCGGCATTGGCAAAGCCAAGCTGAAAGAAGGCATGCTGCACATGTACAACCAAACCCCGGGCGACTTGCTCTTGACGCTGCGCATGCGCAAAGCCATTTTGCTGCTGGAATCCGGCATGCCGGTGTCACAGGTCGCGTGGCTGGTCGGCTATCAATATGCCAATAACTTCACTGCTGCCTTTACCCGTTATTACGGTAAGTCCCCCAGGGCCATGTTCGGCTCGAAAACAGAGGCCAGCCTTCCCTGCAGCCAGCGCAAACCCAACACCGCATGAAACCGCCAGGCGCGACGGCTGATGACCGCCACGGCCCCTGGGAGACAGCCACCCGGCATGCGGCCTATAGCGGGCCCTTGAACACAAACCAAGCTCCCAAGGCAATGAAACCAAACCCCACCAGGTGGTTCAGCGTCAGGCTTTCCTTCAGATAGACCACGGAAAACACCGCGAAAACCGCCAAGGTGATGACTTCCTGGATCGTCTTGAGCTGCGCGGCGCTATAGACCGTATGTCCCAGGCGATTGGCTGGCACCGCCAGGCAATATTCCAGCAGCGCAATCCCCCAGCTGATGAGTATGACCTTGGCCAAGGGGCTGTTGGGAAACTTCAGGTGCCCGTACCAGGCGACCGTCATGAAAACATTCGAGGCCAGCAGCAGCAGAATGGGGATCAGTTTGGGTGCCATGACATACCGTCGCGCAATCATCGGGACGGATATTATGCCCCGCGCAGGCAGGCCATGACGGCCCCTGCAAGAGGCCCCTGCAAGAGGCCCCGGCAGCCTGGCTACCGGATGACGGCGCGATGGGGGCCCGGCGCGGCCCCGCAGACAGCGGGCAGGATGCCCGCCGTCTGCCAGGCCGCCGCGCCTGCCCGCTTATTCCATCGTCATCAGACTGGCGTTGCCGCCTGCTGCTGCCGTGTTCACGCTGAGCGCGCGCTCGATGACCAGGCGTTCCAGCGGGATATCCGCCACCCCTGGTTTCAGGCTGGTGATGCTGACAATGATGCCGTCGCGGCTGGCAATCTGCTGCTGCAATAGCAGCAAAGAGGCCTCGTCGCCATGGTGCAGGGCGGCGTCGAAACTGGCGCGCGCCAGGTCATCAGCCAGCAGCACGCTGCTGCGGACGTCCTGCGGCAGCTGTTGATGCAGGGCGCGGGCCACAGCGTCCTGGGCATGCCACACCATGCGGCTGCCGACAGCCAGCACGGCAACAAGCTGCGCAATATAGTCGCGCTCGGTAGCAGCCACACCCAGGACAGCCAGGCGCGGCAGCACGCTATACACGTTGTTCTCGCCCGTCGGGCCCGTCAGCGCATAGCTGTTGCCGCTGAAGAAAGCCATGGGTTCGCGCACCGGACGGACGGCAGGGTTCTGGCGCAGCCACTGCGCCAAGGCTTGCGCCGCTGCCGGCAGCGCTGCGCGCTGTTGCGCCGCCCCCGTGGCAAATGGCGCAGCCAGCGCCTTTTCCGGCCGCGCCGTCAGCAGACGGTACAGATAGAGCGGGCCGCCAGCCTTCGGGCCAGTACCCGACAGGCCTTCCCCGCCAAACGGCTGGACCCCAACCACGGCCCCGACAGTATTGCGGTTCACATACATATTGCCGACATGCGCCCCCGCGACCACATGCTCTATGGTTTCGTCGATGCGGGTATGCAGCCCCATGGTCAGGCCATAGCCGGTGTTGCGGATCTGGCTCAGCACGTTGTCCAGCTGGTCACGGCGGTAACGCACCACATGCAGTACCGGGCCGAACACTTCGCGCTGCAGATCGGCCAGGTCAGGCAATTCGATCAGGGTCGGCGTCACATAGGTGCCGTGCGCCGTGGCAGCGCCGCGAGTGGCTTCGCCCCCCAGGGACAGCTGATGCACCGGACGGCCCTTGGCGCGCAATTGTTCAATGTGGCGGTCGATATTGGCCTGGGCTTCGGCGTCGATCACCGGGCCGATATCATTGGCCAGCAAAGCCGGGTTGCCCAGGCGCAATTCGGCCATGGCGCCCTTGAGCATGGTGATGAGGCGGTCGGCCGCATCTTCCTGCACGCACAGCACGCGCAACGCCGAACAGCGCTGGCCGGCGCTATCGAAAGCGGAGACGATCACATCCTGCACAACCTGCTCGGTCAGCGCGGACGAATCGACGATCATGGCGTTCTGGCCACCGGTTTCGGCAATCAGCGGCACCGGCTGGCCATGGGCACCCAGGCGCTGGGCCAGGGTGCGTTGCAGAATGCGCGCCACTTCTGTGGAACCGGTAAACATCACGCCCTGCACCCGCGCATCGGCGGTCAGGCGGGCACCCACCACACTGCCATTGCCCGGCACCAGTTGCACGGCCGCGCGCGGCACGCCCGCCTGCCACAGCAGGCGCACGGCCTGGGCCGCTACCAGCGGCGTTTGTTCGGCCGGTTTGGCCAGCACGGTATTGCCCGCCGCCAGCGCCGCGACGACCTGGCCGGTAAAGATGGCCAGCGGGAAATTCCAAGGGCTGATGCACACCACCGGCCCCAGCGGGCGGTGGCTGCCATTATCAAACTGGCTGCGCGCCTGGGCCGCGTAATAGCGCAGGAAATCCACGGCTTCGCGCACTTCGGCGATGGCATTGGCGTAGGTCTTGCCGGCTTCACGCACCAGAATACCCATCAGCGGCTGGATTTCCGCTTCCATGGCATCGGCGGCGCGGTCCAGCATGGCAGCCCGCTCGGCCACCGGCACCGCGGCCCATTGAGGCGCGTAATCATGCGCGGCCTGCAAGGCGGCATCGACTTGTTCGGCGCTGGCGGCATGCACCGTGCCCACGGTATCGCGCAGGTCGGACGGATTGCGCACCAGTTCGGCGTCTTCCAGGCGGTCAACTTCCGCCGCCAGCATGGGGCGCGCCACCAGCGCCGCCTTGGACGACTCGCGCAGATTGGCCACCAGCTGTTCCAGCTGCTGCTCGTTGGCCAGATCCAGGCCGCTTGAATTGCGGCGGGCGCTGCCATACAGCTCCAGCGGCAGCGCAATGCCCTGGTGCGGCAAGCCCAGCGTCCCTTCGGCAGCCGCCATGGCCTCGATCAAGCTCACCGGGTCACGCACCAGCTCTTCCAGCGAAATACCCTGATCTGCCACCCGGTTCACAAACGAGGTGTTGGCGCCATTTTCCAGCAAGCGGCGCACCAGATACGCCAGCAGCGTCTCATGCGTGCCAACAGGCGCGTAGATCCGGCATGGGCGGCCCAGCTTGCCTTCGCTGGCCGGGCCCACCACCTGCTCATAGAGCGGCTCGCCCATGCCATGCAGGCATTGGAATTCATACTGGCCAGGCTGATAGCTTTCCGGGCCGGCCAATTCATAAATGGTCGCCAGGGTTTGCGCGTTATGCGTGGCGAATTGAGGATAGACCGCATCCGGCGCTGCCAGCAGCTTGCGCGCGCAGGCGATATAAGACAAATCGGTGTAGGGCTTGCGGGTATAGACCGGATAGCCGTCCATGCCGTCAATCTGGGCGCGTTTGATTTCGCTATCCCAGTACGCGCCCTTCACCAAACGGATCATCAAACGCTGTTCGCTGCGGCGCGCCAGATCCACCACATAGTCGATCACGAAGGGGCAACGCTTCTGGTAGGCCTGGATGACGAAACCGATGCCCTTCCAGCCTTTCAGCTCAGGCTCGAAACACAGGCGCTCCAGCAGATCCAGCGAAATTTCCAGGCGGTCCGCTTCTTCCGCGTCGATATTCAGGCCAATATCATATTGGCGCGCCAGGCGTGCCAGCTTCAGCACGATGGGATACAGCTCGGCCTGCACCCGTTCCACCTGCGCACGGCTGTAACGCGGGTGCAGCGCCGACAGTTTGATCGAAATGCCCGGGCCTTCGTAAACGCCGCGGCCATTGGATGCCTTGCCGATAGCGTGAATAGCCTGTTCGTAATCGTTCAGGTAACGCTGGGCATCGGCCGCTGTCAGGGCGGCTTCCCCCAGCATATCGTAGGAATAGCGGAAACCCTGCGTCTCCAGCGAACGGGCATGGCGCAAGGCCTCTTCCATGGTTTCGCCGGTCACGAACTGTTCGCCCATCATGCGCATGGCCATATCCACGCCCTTGCGGATCAAGGGCTCGCCGCCGCGGGCGATCAGGCGCCCCAGCGCAGCGCTCATGCCTTTCTCGCTATGCGTGGCCACCAGCTTGCCGGTCAGCATCAGCCCCCAGGCTGCCGCGTTGACAAACACGGAAGGGCTTTGGCCCACATGCTCTTTCCAGTTGCCGCCGCTGATCTTGTCGCGGATCAGAGCATCGCGTGTGGCCTTGTCCGGGATGCGCAGCAGCGCTTCCGCCAGGCACATCAAGGCAATCCCTTCCTGAGAAGACAGGGCGAATTCCTGCAGCAAGCCTTGCACCAGGCCGGCTTTGCCGGAAGCCGTCTTGCGCTGGCGCAATGCCGTCGCCACCCTGAGCGCCAGCGCCTGGGCGCGCCCGGACAGGTCTGCCGGCAGGCGGGCCCGCTCCAGCAGCCAGGGCACGGCTTCGGTTTCTGGGCGACGCCAGGCGGCCGTGATGGCAGCCCGCAAATCGGTTTGCGGCGCCAGCGGCGTCACATGGGAAAACGGGGCGCAGACCGGAGCAGCGGTAGCCGGAGCAACAGGAGCGGAAATGGACATTTGATCATCCAAAAAGGACAGGCGGATATCGCCAAATTTTTTGCTATTATCTTTGAAGATGAATAAAATTTTCCTCCATAAAACATATCCAAAATAGAGAAAAATTCAAAATGAGCACAGGGGAACATGAGCTTGACCGCATGGATATCCGTATCCTCGATCTTCTGCAGCAGGATGGCCGGATTCCCAATACCAAACTGGCTGAAGCTGTCTCTTTATCACCCACGGCCGTCCTGTCCCGAGTGCAGCGGCTGACGCGCGAAAATTACATTCTGGGCTACGAAGCGCGGCTCAATCCCCGCAAGCTGAAGGCCGGCATGCTGGTGTTCGTCGAGGTGCTGCTGGATCGCACCACGCCCAATGTCTTCGAGGAGTTCAAACTGGCCGTGCAGGACCGCCAGGAAATCATGGAATGCCACATGGTGGCCGGCGGCTTCGATTACCTGCTCAAAACCCGCCATGACAATATGGAAGCCTACCGGGATTTTGCCGGACGGGTGCTATGGCAACTCCCTGGCGTTCGCGAGACCCGCACCTATGCCGTCATGGAGGAAGTGAAAAGCTCCATGGCACTGGATCTGACCCATGCGTGGTAAGCCTCCGCCGCCCCGTGCGGCGCGGCAGGTGTGACCTGAAAAACAACTACCACTATGGAATCAATTTATTCCAAAGAATATACGCAACAATAAGGAAAACCCTTTATACACATCAATCTACGGGTTACTCCCATCGGTAAAACCGGGCCATATATTTATCATAATTAACAAAATAACCCGGAGACCCACCATGTTCGACACCAAGTTTCGCCCAGCGGCCTGGCTGGCAGCCTGCGCCAGCGCCATCGCGCTGCCCGCCGCCGCCGATATCACCATCGGCGTCGTGCTGCCGCTGACCGGCCCGACCTCTGCCCTGGGCCTGCAAGTCCAAAACGGCATCAAACTCTGGCCCGAGGAAATTGCCGGAGAGAAACTGAAGGTGATCGTCATGGACGATGCCACCGACCCGACTGTCGCCATCCGCAATACCCGGCGCCTGGTCACCGAAGATAATGTCGATGTCATTGTCGGATCGGCCGCCACGCCCATCGCGCTGGCCATGGTAGATGTGGCGCTGGAATCAAAGACCCCGCAGCTGGCGGTTTCGCCGCCCCCCATCCCGGCAGGCAAGGAGACCTGGAGTTTCCGCCTCGCGCCTTCGTCGGCGACCATCGCCGAAGCCATGTTCGACCATATGCAGCGCCAGGGCATCAAAACCCTGGGATTTCTGGGTTATACGGATGCCTACGGCGAATCCTGGCTGCAGGATGTCAGCAAGATGGCGGCCGATCATGGCATCCAGTTGTCCGCCGTCGAACGTTTCCAGCGCACGGACAATAGCGTGACCGGCCAAAGCCTGAAACTGGTCTCCGCCAACCCCGACGCCATCCTGATCGTCGCCTCCGGCTCCGGCGCCGCCATGCCGCACCGCGCCATGGTCGAACGCGGCTATAAAGGCAAGCTCTACCAAACCCATGCCGCGGCCAGCCGGGATCTGCTGCGCGTCGGCGGCAAGGCGCTGGAAGGCGCTTATGTCCTGTCGGGGCCAGCCGTCGTCGCGGAACAGTTGCCGGAAGACTTCCCTTCCAAGCAGGCAGCCATGGATTACGTGCAGCAATATGAAGCGCAGTACGGGCCTGGCACGCGCAATCAATTCGCGGCGCATGCCTACGATATCCAGGAATTGCTCAAGCACGTCATCCCCATTGCGCTGAAATCCGCCAAACCCGGCACGCCCGAGTTCCGCGCGGCGCTGCGCGATGCCCTGGAATCCTTGCCGGAACTGCCGGTTTCCCAAGGAATGCTCGACTACACCCCTGCCGATCACTGGGGCTTTTCCCCGAAAAGCACCGTCGTGCTGAAAGTCGTCAATGGCGATTGGCAGCTAGAACCCAGGGACTGAACCGACCGCCAGCCCCGCCTCCCTCCTGATCCCGGGAGGGAGCCTCCGGGCCGCCGCGATGGCGGCAGGATGAAAACACAGCGTTGATCCGTATTCTCTCCATACAACCGGGCCATAATATAGACCTGCGACAATCAAGGTCCGACATGAAAGAAAAAGACCCGCTCGTCCCCTCAAGCACCTCCACGCTGGATACCAGTTGCCTGCAACATGTCCTGGGGCACCAGCTTGCGATGGCCACGGCTCCCACACGCAAGGTATTCATCAAACATATCGGCCAGCCGCTGGATCTGCGTCCGGCGGAATTTTCCATGCTGCTCATCATTGCCCATAATGCGGGCGTCACGCAGAAACAATTGGCCCAGGCCCTGGCGCTGCCCGCCCCCAAGGTCACCGTGCTGCTGGATCGCCTCGGCGAGAAAGGCCTGCTGCTGCGGGAGCGCAATACCACCGATAAGCGCTCCATGCGTGTTCACCTGACGCCGGAAGGACAGGCGCTGGCCGAAAATGGGCACCAAATTTCCCTGCGCATGGAAAACGACTTGCTGCGCGGCCTGACGCAGGCCGAACGTTTCATGCTGCTGGAATTACTCAACAAAGTCGCCCGCCGCTCCCGCTGAACCTGCGCATGGCAGCATGCGCCCTCTTGCCGCCTCCGGCACTGCGCATGGTGCCCATTCCCGCTTTTCCTGACACTATCCCTCACCCGCGCCCTGGCGGCGCCACTTTTTCCAGCAAGCGCATCAGCTGCTGCCGTTCACCAGCTTCCAGGCGCTCGGCCAGCGCTGCCTCATACGCATCCATCTTGCGGCGCAAGGCATGCAGCTCCGCGCGCCCGGCCTGTGTCACGGCCAGCGCATAGCTGCGCCGGTCGCCCTGCACCGGGCAGCGCTGCACGAACCCCTTGGTTTCCAGGGCATCTATTACCTTGACCACACTGGCGCGGTTCACTTGCAGCTGTTCGGCCAGCACAGACTGGCTCATGCCGGGATGCGTGGCAATCAGCGATAGCGCGGTGATCCTGGCGGGAGTCAAAGCTTCCTGCCCGAGTATGCCAAACAATAATTCGTAAGAACGGACCTGGGCGCGCCGGAGCGCATACCCCAAGGCATCGTGGCACAAATCCAGCCCGGCCCCTGACTCGCCTGCCGCTGCCGGCGCAACCTTCTTGCTCACCACATCCATACTGGGCCTCACTCCCCTATCCAGGGCAAAACGCGAGGCCACATCCCCGCGCAGAAATTCATTAACAAAGAAAATCAAAAAACCATATGAACATGATGATTCATACAGAAAAAACTCGCCATTAAGGGAAAAACCTATGTCATTTTCACTCTGCATAGGCTTGCTTCCGCAAAGATGGCATGACAGACTGTTAGCCAGCATAATAATTAACGATCATAACTAAAAAACAAGATAAGCATCGTCAGGAGACAAGACAATGCCAACCCCGCGACAGACACCCCTGGTCACGCTGAGCATAGAT